>CAZCTE010000017.1:0-5348 GCA_964501395.1 uncultured Atopobium sp. | reverse complement strand
TCTACGCGATGGGGACGAGAAGCCCCAGCGAGATTGCGAGCTGGACGGAGTCCGCGGCCCCAAGGCCCGTTTCCACGGCGTTGCCGTCGGCGTCGGTGGTCGTGTCCACCACGAGCGGCACCTCGAACGAGCCGATGTTGCCCACCCCCACCGAGGTGACGGTCGAGGCGAGGGAGACCAGCGCGGTCACGTCCATGTCCGTCTTGATCTTCTCGAGGAGGCTCGCCGCGGAGCTTACGAGGTCCGAGACGCTGGAGACGCCCGCATCGGCGAGGGCGGCCAGCTCCTCCACCACGTCACCGCTCGAGACCACCACGTGGTCCACGGCTATGCCCGTGGCATCGGAGACGGCCGTCACGCAGGCGGCGTAGCCCTCTGAGGAATAGAGCGAGGAGAGCGTGACGTGCTCGCCGTCGGAGGTGACGGCGGCCATCGCAACGGGAAGTACGACGTAGCTCGCAGTGCCCTGCGTGGCGTTCACCGAGAGGATGCGGGCGGAGCTGAGGGTCGAGCCGGAGTCGTCCGTCTCGTCCGTGGTGAGCAGGAGCGTGAACTCGAACTCGTCCGTCGAGGCCTCGTAGCCGTCGGCGGTGGCGGCGGTGGTCTCCTGGGCATCGACGGCGTCCACGAGGTCCGAGTCCTCCAGGCTTGTCTCAAGGCTCACCCGGTTCCAGACCGCGAGGACAATGCCCGCCGCAGCCGCCAGCACCACGACGACCACGATGACGCCGATGAGGTTGCGGTACGGGCTCTCCCGCGGGACGTCCGTGCGCTCGAACCTCTCCCTCTGCCTGAACATCGCGGCACCTCCCGGCATGACTTCTGCGGACTCGTGTCTAGAAGAGGATACCTAACATGCCCGCCGCAAGGCCAACCGCGACCGAGATCCCATAGACCAGGGCGCTCAGCAGGGCGTTCTGGACCGCGCTCGCGTTCGTGCGCCAGAGGACGAGCAGCCCCACCCCACCCGAGGAGAGCAGGCCCGCCAGCATGGGCCCCGCCGAGAGCACGCCCTCGAGGTAGAGCTCCGAGATGGCCACGCTCGCGCCGCAGTTGGGGACAAGCCCCACGAGCGCGGAGAGGAAGGTGGCCCGCACCGGGTGGTTCTCGAGCAGGGCGGCGAGGGCATCCGTCCCCACGCCCTCGATCACGAGGCCAAAGGCGAAGGTGATCACGAGGATCCAGACGCCCACCTGCACCGTGTGGACGGCCGCAGAGCGCACGATCGCCAGCCGGCCGTGGCCGTGGTCATGGCCATGGTCGTGACCGTGGCCCTCATCGTGGCCCGCCTCGTCGCAGTGGCAGCCGGCGCGCTCGCAGAGCTCGCTGATGTGCGGCCGCCCGTCCCCCGCCCGATGCCGGACGCGCAGGACCAGGTCCACGAGCAGCCCCGCGACCACGCCCACGACCACCTTCACCGCAAGAATGGCGAGAAGGCTCCCAACCGGCTCCTGGCGCGCCAGGAACACGGGCACCATCTCGTCCGAGGTGGAGAGGATCACGGCCACGAGCGTGCCGGCGGTCACCACGCGGCCCGCGTAGAGCGTCGCCGCCATCGCCGAGAAGCCGCACTGCGGGATGGCCCCCAGAAGCGCCCCCACGACGGGCCCCGCCGCGCCTGAGCGTCCCACGACGGCCTGGACGCGCTCCGCGCTCGCGTGCTCGAGCGCCTCCATGGCGAGGTAGGTCACAAAGAGAAACGGGACGAGGCGCAGCGTGTCGAGCGCGCTCTCCCCGAGAACGTCAACGATGAGCTCCACGATGGTTCCTTCTGCTTGTTGGCGGGGCCAAACGGGCCAGGGACAAGGGGCTCCCGCCCGCCCGTCACTCCCAGGGGGCGAGCGAGCCCTCGGGGTAGTCTACCCCCACGAAGGTGAGCCCTTTCGCGGGGGCGCAGGGGCCGGCGGCGGAGCGGTCGCGTGCCTCGAGCGCACGGGCCACCCACGCGGCGTCGCGATGCCCGCGCCCCACCTCCACGAGCGTGCCCGCGATGGTGCGCACCATGTTGTGGAGAAAGGCGTTGCCCGTGACGTCCAGGGCCACGAGCTCCTCGCCGGCCTCCTCCATGCGCCGCACGCGGAGGCTCCGCACGTTGCGACAGGTGGGCTTGCCCTCGGCGGAGGACGCCTTGCAGAAGCTCTTGAAGTCGTGCTCCCCCACCAGCGCCTGGGCGGCCTCGTCCATGGCGGCGACGTCGAGCGCGCCGCGGAACCACCAGGCGTGGTCCCAAGCGAGAACGGGCCGCGCGTCGGACGCGACAATGCGGTACCGGTAGCTGCGCGCCCGCGCGTCAAAGCGGGCCGAGAAGCCCGCGGGCGCCCTGAGCAGCCCCCGCACGGAGATGTCGTCCGGCGTGAGCGCCACGAGGCTCCGCATGAGGCGCGTGCCGGGGAGGGCGGCCTCCTCGTCCGTCACGGGGACGCTCACGTACTGGGCGAGCGCGTGCACCCCGGCGTCCGTGCGCCCTGCGCAGGTGAGCTCGCAGGGACGGCGCAGCGCGGTCTCGAGGGCGCGCCTGAGCTCGCCCGCCACCGTCCGCGCGGACGGCTGCTCCGCAAACCCCGCGAAGTCCGCCCCGCGATAGCCGAGCCGTATGACGAGCGTTGCACCCTCGGACACGCGATTCTCCCTTCATGTGACCCCGCTAGGGTAGCATGCGGCGAGCCGCCCCTACGCGAGCACCACCAGAACGGCCCAGAGGGCGCCCATAACGAGGGCGGCCCGGTCACGCGCGCGGAGGGGCCCCGCGAGCGAGGTCTGCTCGCCCGTGAAGCAGCGGTCCTCCATGGCGCGACCCAGCTCGTCAGCGCGCCTAAAGAGCGAGACGATGAGCGGCACGAGCACCTGGCCCCAGGCGCTCACCCGACGCAGGACGCCGCCCTCGTCCAGACGGGCCCCGCGCGCCCGCTGCGAGGCGCGAATGCGCAGGACCTCCTCCTCCACGAGCGGGATGAAGCGCAGCGCTATGGACGCCATGGTGGAGACGCCCCCCACCGGCACGCCCGCGCGCCCCAGGGGCCGCAGCAGGAAGGCGATGGCGTCCGCGGTGGCCGGGGGCGTGGTGGTGGTCGAGAACACGAGCGCAAAACCCACCACGAGCACAATGCGCGCAATGGCCTGGGCGGAGCGCACAAAGCCCGAAAGCGAGAGCCCAGGCTGCCCCACAAGCACCACGGAGTTGGCCAGAAGCGAGAAGCCCAGCACAAAGAGGGCCGGCCGCAGGGCGAGAAGCACCCGCACCGGCGAGATCCGGCTCGCCGCCAGCACCGCGAGGAGCCCCGCCGCCGCAAGTGCCAGGCCCGCGGCAGAGCCCGCCGCGAAGGTGGCGACCGAGGCCGCGAGCAGGAGCACGACCTTTGCGCGGGCGTCCAAGCGGTGGAGGGGCGTGCCCCCCGGCTGGAAGGCCCCCATGACGCGGCGGCTACGCATGCTCGCCCCTCTCGCAGGCGGCGCGCAGGCGCACGGCAAACGGCGCCGCGACCCCGGCCTCCTCGTAGAGCTTGCGATCCCGCGCCGCCCGCTCCGGGCTCGCCACAGCCGCCGCACGCCCCTCGTGCAGGAGCACCACCTGCGCGGCGTCCTCGAGCCACTCCCCCGCGTCGTGCGTGATCACGAGTACGGCCGCCCCACCCCCCACGAGCCGCCGCACGAGCGCGCGAAGCTCCTCCCGCGACTCGGCGTCGAGGCCCGCCGTGGGCTCGTCCAGGACGTAGGCGTCCTGCCCGCAGGCCACCACGCCCGCGAGCGCCGCACGCCTCATCTGCCCGCCGGAGAGCTCGAAGGGAGAGCGCCCCAGGAGCTCCTCCCCCAGCCCGAGCAGATCCGCGGCCGCACGGGCGTGGGTCAGGGCCTCCTCGTCCGCCTTCCCCCGCATGCGGGGACCGTAGGCGATGTCGTCGAGCACCGTGTCGCAGAAGAGCTGGTCCTCGGGGCGCTGAAAGGCAAGGCCCACGTCCCCCGCGCGCACCGCCCGCCCGTCGAGCGCCGTCATGCCCGAGTCTGGCTCGAGCACCCCCGCGAGCACGCTCCCCAGGGTGGTCTTGCCTGAGCCCGACCTCCCCAGCACCACGGTGAGGCCGCGCGCATCCAGGGAGACGCCGGAGAGCGCCTCCGCGTCCTCGTAGGAGAGACGGACATCCGCGCAGGAGAGCTCATGGGTGCCGGCAGCGGGGCTCTCGCGGTCCTCGGATGGCCCCACGCCCCCAGCGCCGGCATACAGGTCCCCCACGTACGCCGCCAGCCCCTCGGGGTCGGGCCGCTCCGGGAGGGCGTAGCCCCGCCCCACCGCGCGCGAGAGCACGTGCGCCATCGTGTCCGCGGCCAGGCCAGAGCTCCCAAGCGCCCGCTCGCTCGCAAGGAACTCCTCGGGCGTGCCGGACCACGTGAGGCGGCCCGTCTCCAGCACCGCCACGCGGTCCGCCCCAAAGAGGGCCTCGGCGGAGTGGGCGATGTCCACCACGCCCGTGCCACGCCCCACGAGCGAGGCCACAAGCCCTGCCACCCGCGCGCGGGCCGCCTCGTCAAGGTGGGAGCAGACCTCGTCGAGCACGAGGTAGGCGGGCCGCATGGCAACCACGCCGGCTATGGCCAGGAGCTGCTGCTGTCCGCCGGAGAGCTCGGTCGTCATACGGTCGCGCAGCTCGGAGATGCCGCAGAGCCCCAGGGCCTCCTCCACGCGCGCGAGCACCTCGTCGCGCGGGAGCCCAAGGTTGCGCGGGCCAAAGGCCACCTCGTCGGAGACGACGGAGCTCACGATCTGGTCTCGGGGGTCCTGGCGCACGTAGCCCACAAGGCGAACGAGGTCGCGCCCCCGCCCGTCCACCGCTACGCTTCCCGCGGCGGGCGCAAGCGAGCCGTTCACGAGCCGCCCGAGCGTGGACTTGCCGGAGCCATTGCGCCCGAGCACCACCACGCGCTCGCCCGGCGCCACGCTGAGCGTGACGCCCTCGAGGGCGCGCCGGCCCCCCGGATAGGCGAAGCTCACGTCCTTGAGCTCAATCAACGGCCACGCTCCCTGAGTGATTCCTACGAGAAGGGCCCCGGCACGCGGCCGGGGCCCTGACAACTCACATGCCTCTTCAGGCGAGAACGCTACTCGGCGTCCTTCTCGGCCTCGGCGACCTCGGCAACCTCGGCGGTCTCCTCGACCTCAGCCTCAGCGGCCTCCTCGGCCTTGGGCTCCTCAACGGGAGCGGCCTCGACCTTGGTAACCTTGGCCGTGGGCTTGGCCTTGGGCTGCACGGGCTCGGTGACGAGCTCCATGATCACGACCTCGGCGGCGTCGCCCTTGCGGGGGCCGAGCTTCATGATGCGGGTGTAGCCGCCGTTGCGGTCGGCCCACATGCCCT
>CAZCTE010000016.1:9891-13646 GCA_964501395.1 uncultured Atopobium sp. | reverse complement strand
CCATGGCGCACCTGCGCATCACCGTGCCCGAGAGCTACGCCGGCTCCGTGATGGGCGACGTCTCCGCCTCCCGCGGCCGCGTGGAGGGCATGGAGGCCGGCACCGGCGCCGCCGCGGGCGAGACCACCGTCGTGGCCACCATCCCGTACGCCGAGGTCACCGACTACGCCACCCGCCTGCGCTCGCTCTCCCGCGGCACCGGCGAGTTCGAGATGGAGGTCTCCGGCTACGAGCAGGTCCCGCACGACATCCAGCAGAAGCTCGCGGCCGACTACGCCGCCCGCCGCGCCGCCGGCGAGAAGTAGCGCGCTCACAGGGGCGCAGGCCCCCAAGCTTGATCTCCCGCGCGGGCGGTCGGCCAGGTTGTGCCGGCCGCCCGTCGTCGGCTAGAATGCAACAGGAAATGCTACAAGCCAGCCCTCAGTTAGGGCATCGCGCAACAGGAGGAGAACACCATGCTTTCCGCAGTCAAGATCAAGCCGGACGTCTACTGGGTCGGCGCGCTGGACTGGAACGCCCGCGAGTTCCACGGCTACACCACCGAGGCGGGCATCACCTACAACGCCTACCTCATCCTCGACGAGAGGGTCACGCTCATCGACACCGCCAAGGTCACCTTCAAGGACGAGCTCCTCGAGCGCATCTCCTCGGTGATCGACCCGTCCAAGATCGACGTCCTCATTGCCAACCACGTTGAGATGGACCACTCCGGCTCCACCGCCGTCATCCGCGACCTCGCTCCCAACCTGCAGATCTACTGCTCGGCCCCGCAGGGCGTGAAGAACATGACCGCCCACTTCGGCGACCTGGGATACAACGGCGTCAAGACCGGCGACACCCTCTGCATAGGCAAGCGCACGCTGACGTTCGTCCAGACCCCCATGGTCCACTGGCCGGACAACATGGTCACCTACGACGCCTACGACAAGATTCTCTTCTCCAACGACGCCTTTGGCCAGCACTACGCAAGCTCCGCCCGCTTCGACGACGAGAACGACCTCTGCGAGGTCATGCACCAGGCGCACAAGTACTACGCCAACATCGTGCAGCCCTACCGCGCCCAGGCCGCGACGGCGGTGAAGGCCGTGCGCGGGCTCGGGCCGGACGCGCTCGACATGATCTGCCCGGCGCACGGCGTCATCTGGCGCAGCCACGTGGAGGACATCCTGCGCGCCTACGAGGGCTTCGTCTCCGGGGAGGCGCAGGAGCGGGCCGTGGTGGTCTACGACTCCATGTGGCACTCCACCGAGAAGATCGCCCGCGCGCTGGTGGACGGCTTTTTGGCGGCCGGCGTCCCCGCCCAGCTCATGGACCTCAAGGAGAACCACATCTCCAACGTCATGGACGTCTTCATGGACTGCAGGTACGTCTGCGTGGGCTCGCCTACCCTCAACAGCCAGATGCTGCCCACCGTGGCCTCGTTCCTCACGTACATGAGGGGCCTCTCGCCCAAGAACGAGAACCGCGTGGGCCTGGCCTTCGGCTCGTACGGCTGGGCCCCGCTTGGTCCCAACAACGTGGCCAAGGAGCTCGAGGCGGCCGGCTTCCAGATGCCGGTGAAGACCCTCGCCGTCAACTGGATCCCCAGCGAGGAGCAGCTCGGCGCCGCCACGGACGCCGTGAAGGAGCTCATGGCGTAAGGCGAGCGGCGCGAGCCATCAAAGCGCCATCGGATCTGATTGCGCGAGGCCGGCGGGACCGCCCCCTGCCGGCCTCGCGCCCCTTCTCGGCGGCCCTCCGTCCGCGTCCTTGGCGCGCAAGTTCATAACCTGCTAGAATCGTTCCATTATGCCCGTGGTCCCATCGTCCGACCGCGAGCCTTGTATCTGATTCTCGACCAAGGAGGTTGCGCACGAGCGCATGGACGTAGCGATAAGTATTGTGGTCACCTTCCTGCTCACGCTGGCCAACGGGTTCTTCTCGATGTCTGAGCTGGCCGTTGTGAGCGCCAAGCGAGCGGTTCTCGAACCCGAGGCAGAGGATGGTGACCACAAAGCCCGCAGCGCCCTGGACCTCGCGTCCAACTCTGAGCAGTTCCTCGCCACCATCCAGGTGGCCATCACCCTGGTGGGCTTCGCGTCCTCCGCCTTCGCGAGCACGAGCCTCTCCGACCCGCTCGGCAGCCTGTTCGTGGAGCTCGGCATGCCCGCGTTCATTGCCCAGCCCCTCGCTCCCATCCTCATCACCCTCGTGGTCTCGTACCTCTCCATCGTGGTGGGCGAGCTCGTGCCCAAGCGCATGGCGCTCGCCAACTCCGAGGGCGTGGCCAAGTTCGTCGCCGGCCCCATCCGCGCCTTCATGCACATCGCCCGCCCCCTCGTCTGGCTCACGGCCAAGTCCGCCAACGGCCTTGCCGCGCTTCTCGGCATCAAGTCCGCCGACGAGCGCGAGAGCGTCTCCGAGGAGGAGATCAAGTACATGGTGACGGACGCCGACGAGCTCTCCGACCAGGAGAAGTCCATGATCCATGAGGTCATAGACATGGGCGACACCATCGCCCGCGAGGTCATGGTCCCCCGCGTGGACATGACCGCGGTGGAGGACACCTCAACGGTCTCCGAGGTCATGAGCGTCATGCGCCGCACCGGCTACTCCCGCATCCCCGTCTACCACGGCTCGGTCGACCGGATCGTGGGCATCGCCCACATCAAGGACCTCATCGGCCCCGTCGTGGACGACGGCCGGCCTAACGACCCCGTCTCCGCCCACGTGCGCGCGGCGGACTTCGTGCCCGACACCAAGGACATCATCCCGCTGCTCTCCGAGATGCAGACGAGCCACGACCAGATGGTCATCGTGGTGGACGAGTACGGCGGGACCGCGGGCCTGCTCACGATCGAGGACATCGTCGAGGAGATCGTCGGCGAGATCGAGGACGAGTTCGACCCCGACAACAAGTACCTCACCAAGCTCTCCGACCGCGAGTGGCTCGTGGACGGTCGCTTCTCCGTGGATGACGCCATCGAGCTCGGCTGGCCTCTCGAGGACAGCGAGGAGTACGAGACCATCGCCGGCTTCGTCCTGGAGCTTGCCGACAAGGTCCCGCATCCCGGCGACGTCATCGAGAAGGACGGCTTCCAGTTCCGCGTGCAGTCCATGCGCGGCCGGCGCCTCTCGATGCTGCGCGTCGTGGCCCCAGAGCCCGAGGTGGAGCAGGGGGCGGACGACGCCGACGGGGAGCGGGGTGACGACTCCTCGAAGGAGTAGGCCCCACCAGGCCCCAAGGCGGCACTTTAACTACAATGGTCGGGTAGACGTTCGCCCGTCGCCCGACGGAATCGAGAGGAGCCTCGATGCCCCAGCTTTTTGACATCAGCAAGGTCACGGTGGGGCCGAGGAACCTCGAGGCCGTGGCCTCTGTTGCACCGGGCGCTCCCCTCAGGACCTCGGACGACCCGGAGGGCACCGAGCGCGTGCTCGAGATCATGCCCGGTCTCTCCGGCCATCTCTGCCTGGGAGACGCCTCCTCGAGCTTTGGCGAGGTCGCCCGTGACACCGAGCTCGCGCACCTGCTCGAGCACGTGACCGTTGAGCTCCTCGCGCAGACCAACGCCGCCGGCGACGTCACGGGCGGCCAGACGGTCGAGGTGGGGGAGCGCACCTACAAGATCACCCTGGCGTGCCCGGACGACGTGCTCGTGGCGGGCGCGCTCTCCAGCGCCGTCTGGATTCTCCAGTGGGCCTACTCGGGCGGCGGCGAGCCCCTGCCCGATGTCGAGGCAATCGCGAGCGGCCTCGTGGATCTGGTGGGCAGC
>CAZCTE010000016.1:0-9791 GCA_964501395.1 uncultured Atopobium sp. | reverse complement strand
CTCGGACGACGAGCCCGCGGCTGACCCCGACCCCGCGATGACGACCGACCTCGCCGACGAGCCCGAGCCCGAGGCGGCGGACCCGGACCCCTGGCAGATGAAGGACGTCCCCCGTCCGCACCTCGTTCGTTAGTCGGCGCCCCCACGCCGTGCAGTGAACGTTTCGACAGGAGGAAGACATGAACAAGAAGACGGCCGGTTTCATCCTGGGCAGCATCTTCGGCGCCACGGCCGGTGTCATCGCCGGCATCATGGTCGCCCCGCGCTCCGGCGCCGAGAGCCGCGCCATGGCGGCCGACGCCATGAACGACGTCTGGGACTCCGCGGTTGACACCTACGAGCGCGGCGCCGGCGTCGTGAACGACAAGATCAACGACTTCCGCCCCGCCGTCGACGCCAAGACCGACGAGCTGCGCGCCAAGGTCGACCTCGCCCGCGAGCGCATGGACCAGCTGCGCGACTCCCTCTCCGACGTCGTCAACGACGCCTCCTCCCAGGTCCAGGACGCCGTCGCCTCCGTGACCGACCGCGTCTCGGCCATGGCCGACGCTGCGGCCGAGCCCGGCGAGACCGCCGCCCAGGCCGTTCGCGTCGAGGTCGTCGAAGAGACCGAGATCTCCGAGGCCTAGATGCTCCAGGTCTCAGATCTCGTCGACCGGCGCGTCCTTCTCCCCAAGAAGCCCAAGAAGGGCAAGGACGGGACCGCGGGCGAGCAGCTCTACCAAAAGCTCGGCAGGGTGAGCAGCGCGGTGTTCTCGCCGGACGGCGGGAGCGTCGTCGGCTTCATGGTCAGGCGGCCGGACGTCGCGGGCGTCATCCAGCGCGACGACGTCTTTCTCTCGCTGGATTCCTTCGTGCTGGAAGACAGGCAGGTCAAGATAACGCGCCCCGAGGACGGGACGGACGAGGCGGCGATACGTCGTCTCGGGCTGGACTGGGACTCCTGCATCATCTGGGTCGGCATGAACGCCAAGACCGTCGAGGGAAAGTCCCTGGGATACGTCTCGGACGCCGAGTTTGACGAGGGGACCGGCCGCGTGCAGCGCTTCTCCGCCACCGACGGCGGGGTGTCGCGGGCGCTGCTGGGCTCCTTCGTCATCACGCCCGACATGGTCGTGGGGTACCGCAAGGGCTGCATGATCGTCGACCCCGGCGGGCACGCCGTGGAGCTCGACGGCGGCTTTGCGGCCACGGCGGGCGAGGGCTACGCCCGCGCCAAGGCAAAGGGCTCCGAGGTGGGCAAGAAGGTCGGCGAGGTCGCCGGCAAGGCTGCCGACACGGCCGTCGACAAGGGCGGTCACGCGCTCGGCCGGGCCCTCGGCAGGGCCAGGCGCGCCATCTCCGAGGCGGCGGCCGAGGAGCCGGAGCTCAAGGCTCAGCCGCAGGCGCCCGCGGTCGAGGCCGCGGACGTCCGCGTGGAGCGCCCGACGGAGGGCCTGCCCGAGAAGACCTCCGACGCGCCGGCCGAGCGACCCGAGCCCAAGACCTACATCCCTGCCCCCGAGGGGGCGGGCAAGGCCGCGAAGCAGGCTGCGACCGCGAAACAAGCCGCGTCCCAGAAGGCCTCAGCCTCGAAGAAGCCCGCGGCGCAGAAGAATGCCTCCAAGGCATCCGGGACCGCCGGCGAGAAGGTCGCCCGGGCGGCCGGCCGGCAGCTGGGCTCCCTGGGCAAGATGTTCGGCTCCTTCAAGGAGGAGTTCGACAAGGCGAGCAAGTAGCCCTGCTCGGCTCGCCCGGCGTAGGCGCGGGACCGCTGGGACCGGGCGATCCACGGGATCCAGGGCACAGTGGCGAGCCATTACCATGCAGCTCGCGAGCTGGGAAAACATGTCAGCGGGCCCGGCCGAGCGGAGTGTCGGCCGGGCCCGCGTCTCATCGTGGCGGAGGAGGAGGGATTCGAACCCTCGGAACGGGGGTTGCCCGCTCGACGGTTTTCAAGACCGCTGCATTCAACCGCTCTGCCACTCCTCCGGGGAATGCACTAACATCCTATCCTACCTCATGCGAGCGTTGGCACGAGACGAGGCCTCTGACGAGACGCGGGGCCATTGGCCGGAGGACGGGGCCAGAGCGATACAAGCGGCGCCGGTACAAGAGCCGGAAAGACGCGACGGGGACCAGGGAGGCGCGGTGGCCAGCACGCAGGACGACGAGCGCTTCATGCGCATGGCCCTCGAGGAGGCTGCGGCCGCCGCCGAGGAGGGGGAGGTGCCCATCGGGGCCGTCGTCGTGTGCGACGGCGAGGTGGTGGCGCGCGCCCACAACCGCCGCGAGACGGACCTCGACCCCTCGGCCCACGCCGAGTTCTCGGCCATGGTGGCGGCGTCCCGCGCGCTGGAGCGCTGGCGCCTCACGGGCTGCACGGTCTACGTGACGCTGGAGCCCTGTCTCATGTGCGCGGGCCTCATGGTCAACGCGCGCGTGAGCCGCTGCGTGTACGGTGCGTCCGACCCCAAGGCGGGCGCGCTCGGGACGCTCTTTGACGTGAGCTGCGACCCGCGCCTCAACCACGAGTTCTCGGTGACGCCGGGGGTGCTGGCCGAGGAGTGCGCAGGTTTGCTGCGGGAGTTCTTCCGTGCGCGCCGCGCCGCCCGCCGTGCCGGAAAGGCGGCCGAGGCCGCCGGGAACGGGGAAGTGCCCGGCGCGGAGGCCACGAGCGAGGGCCCATCTCGCTGAGAAGCGTGCCGGTCCGGGGCGCCCGCCGGGCGCGCCCTGCGCCCCCTACACCACCTGGAAGATGAAGAAGTCCAGATAGTGCGTCTCCGGGACGCCCAGAAGAATGGGGTGGTCGGGAGCCTGCTGGCGCTCCTCGACCTGTTTGAGCTGGACGTTCGCCTGATGCGCCGCCTCGCTCACGGCCTTGACGAGAAGGTCGCGCGTCATGAAGTGCGAGCAGCTGCACGTGGCGAGGTAGCCGCCGCGGGGGAGCAGCCGCAGGGCCTCGTAGTTGATCTCGCGGTAGCCCCGCATGGCGTGGCCCACGGTCTGCCGGCTCTTGGTGAAGGCCGGCGGGTCGAGGACCACGAGGTCGAAGGGGCCGCCCTCCTCGCGCAGGCGCCTGCGGTCGCGCGCGAGCCCGGGCAGGTAGTCGAGGACGTCGGCGCAGGTGAAGCCCATGCCCCCGTCCAGGTCGTTGAGCCGCGCGTTCTCCCGCGCGAGGTCGAGGGCCGTCTGGCTCACGTCCACGCAGCGCACGTACGCCGCGCCGCCCGCCGCCGCGTTGAGGCCGAAGGGCCCCACGTGGCAGAAGCAGTCGAGCACGCGCCGTCCGCCCGCGATCTGGCGCACCGCGCGCCGGTTGTACTTCTGGTCGAGAAAGAAGCCGGTCTTCTGGCTGTTCTCGAGGTCCAGGTCAAACGAGAGGCCGTTCTCGCGCGCCACGATCCGGGACGACTCCGGCCGGCCCAGGCCGCCCCACCAGCCCTTGTACTGCGGGAGGCCCTCCTTGAGGCGTGACGGGGTGTCGTTTCTCTCGTAGACGGCGTCTATCCGCTGGCCGTCCGCCGCGAGCGCGTCCACCACGGCGCGGTAGACCACCGGCCGCCGCCGCTCCACGCCCACGGTTCCCACCTGCGAGACGAGCACGTTCTCGTAGCGGTCAACCACCAGGCCGGGAAAGCCGTCCGCCTCCGAGAAGACCACGCGGCAGCATGTGGTGTCCGGCTCGGCGCCGGGCAGCCCCCTCGACCCCATGGTCGTCACGCGGTGCTGCCAGGCCCATGTGGCGCGCCGGCGCCAGAAGGCCTCGTCCACCCGGTCGTTGGCGTTGCGGGTGACCAGGCGCACGCGAATCTTGCTCTGCTCGGAGAGAAGCCCCGCGCCCTGCCAGGTGCCGTTCTCCTCAAAGATGTCCACCACGTCGCCGTTCTCGGCGGCCCGGCCGTCGGCGGCGGGCTCGGCGCGCAGGACCTCGCCCTCAAAGACCCAGGGGTGCCCTCCCGCGAGGGAGCGCGCCGCCTTGTGGGTGACGATGACGCGCGGATAGGGGCGGCTCTGCTTCATGGCCCTCCTAGTAGTGCCGCCCGTAGCGCCCGCCGCTGATGCCGCGCCCGCGCTGGCGCGAGCCCGCGAACATGGTGCGCGTGGAGCGCTTGGTCGAGCGGCCGGCCTGCGGGACAATGCGCCCGGCGTCGTAGGAGAAGCCGGGGAGGTCCCACACGGGGACGAGCTTCTTGGTGAAGTACTCGATCTCGCGCAGGGGGCTGATCTCGTCGGGCGCCACGAAGGTGTACGCGTGGCCGGTGGCCCCCGCGCGGCCCGTGCGGCCGATGCGGTGGACGTAGTCCTCCGGGTCCATGGGCACGTCGAAGTTCACCACGGCGTCGATGCCGGAGACGTCTATGCCGCGGCTCATGACGTCCGTGGCCACCAGGACCTGCACCTTGCCGGCGCGGAACTTCTCCAGGGCGCGGGCGCGCGCCTGCTGGGGGCGGTCGGCGTGCATGACGTCGACCTTCACGCCCGCGGACTTGAGGGTCTTGGAGACGTCGTCCACGCGGTGCTTGGTGCGGCAGAACACGAGGACGCGCTCGGGCTTCTCGCCCGAGGCGCCGCCGGTCTCCAACAGGGCGCGGAGAAGCTCGGTCTTCTGGCCCTGGGTGACGGGGCAGAGGTGCTCCTCCACGGTGTCGGCCGTCTCTCCCACCCGGGCCACCTCGACGGTTGCCGGGTCGTTGAGCAGCGCGTCCACCGTGGACTTGATCGACGGCGGGATGGTGGCCGAGAAGAGCAGCGTCTGGTGCTCCTTGGGGAGCGCGTGCATGATGCGGCGGACGGAGGGCCAGAAACCCATGTCCAGCATGCGGTCCGCCTCGTCGAGCACGAGGACCTTCACCTGCGAGAGCGAGACGTGCTTGTGCTCCATGAGGTCGAGGAGGCGCCCGGGGGTGGCCACGAGCAGGTCGCAGCCGCGCTCGAGCTCCTTGATCTGGCGGTCGAACTTGGTCCCGCCCATGACGATGACCGCACGCTGCCCGGTCTTCTCGCACACCACGCTCACCACGTTCTCGATCTGCGCCGCGAGCTCGCGCGTGGGGGTGACCACGAGCGCGTGGGGCCCCTTGCCCCGGGCACCGTCTATGAGCTGGAGCGTGGGCAGGGCGAAGGCCGCCGTCTTGCCCGTGCCCGTCTGCGCGGAGGCAACGATGTCGCGTCCGGAGAGCACGAGGGGGATGGCCCGCTCCTGGACCGGCGTGGGCGTGGTGAAGCCGAGGGACTCGACCCCGGCGAGAATCTGCTCGTTTAGCCCGAGCTCGGCAAATGTAGTAGTCATGGGCACAAGTATAGGGCATGCGGCACCTGCGCCGCGATATACTGGTCGGGCTAAGCCTCAGAAAGGGAGACCCGCATGCCCATCAACATCCCTGACGGCCTGCCCGCAAAGAAGATCCTGCAGCAGGAGCGCATCTTCGCCCTCGAGGAAGAGGTCGCCAGCCATCAGGAGATCCGCCCGCTCAGGGTGGCCATCCTCAACCTCATGCCCACCAAGATCGAGACCGAGACCCAGATCCTGCGTCTCATCTCCAAGTCGCCGCTGCAGGTGAGCTGCGACTTCATGCGCGTCTCCACGCACGAGGCCACGCACGTCTCCCAGGACCATCTCGTCAAGTTCTACGACACCTTCGATGCCTTCCGCGACAAGAACTACGACGGCCTCATAGTCACGGGCGCGCCCGTCGAGCATCTCGAGTTCGAGGACGTGGACTACTGGGACGAGTTCTGCGAGATCGTGGACTGGAGCCAGGAGCACGTCTTCTCCACGATGTACCTGTGCTGGGCGGCGCTCGGCGGGCTCTGGCACCTCTACGGCATCCCCAAGCGCCAGCTAGGCGCCAAGCTCTTCGGCGTGTTCAAGCAGCGCCTCTGCGACGAGTACAGCTTCCTCACCAACGGCTTCGACGAGGTGCACTACATGCCGCACAGCCGCCACGCCGCCATCGAAACCGAGGAGCTGGCCAAGCACCCCGAGCTCTGCGTGCTCTCCGAGGGGTTCACGAGCGGGCCCTCGCTTCTGGCCACGCGCGACTTCCACGAGGTCTACGTGACGGGCCACTTTGAGTACGGGCGCGACACCCTGGCCGACGAGTTCTGGCGCGACTTCCACAAGGGCCTGCCCATCCGCGTGCCCGAGAACTACTTCCCGGACGACGACCCGGAGCGGCAGCCCCTCTTCACCTGGCGCGCCCACGCCAACCTGCTCTACCGCAACTGGCTCAACTGGGTCTACCAGATGACGCCCTACGACCTGGACGAGATTCCCGATGCCATCGCGGACCTGCGCAGCCGCGCCACCGGCCACGTGGACAAGTTCTAGGAGGCTTCTTTGACATTCCTCAATTTGTCTTGTGCAGTATGATGCACATGAAAATACGCATGAGGTAATGAGGTCAACATGAGTGAGGCTACCGTACCGCTCGACACTATGGTCTCCATCAGTACGTTCAGCCGAGGCGGTGCGAGCACGGCGTTTTCCAAGGTAGAGAACGGCGTGCCGGTGACCGTCATGAAGAACAACCAGCCTGCATACATCGTGATCAGCACCGATGACTACCGGCGTTTTCTCGAGAATGAGGAGCGTCTTGCGAGCCTAGAGGCCCGGGAGCAGGCGCTTCGCGGTGAGGGGCAGACGTTTGAGGGCATCGATGACCTGATGGCCGACCTGCATGCTTAGGTCAATCCTCAGAACTCCTCAGTTCAAGCGCGACTACAAGGCCGTGATGAACAAGGTTGCGGCATGAGCGCGTCGCGAAAAACGTCGCAGACCGTGCCTAAATAACGCGAAAAACGTCGCACGCCGCGCCTACAATACAAGAAAAACGTCGCAGCCAGCCGCGGGGAGGATTCGATGCTGTGGAGAAAGGCCTGGAAAACCCTGGAGGAGTGGCGCGCCGACCCCCATCACAGGGCCCTTCTCGTGAAGGGCGCCCGCCAGATAGGCAAGACGACCCTCGTGCGCGAGTTCGCCCGAAGAAACTACGCGCATCTCGCCGAGTTCAACTTTCTTGAAGACAGGGCGGCCCGCACTGTTTTCTCGGGCGCAAAAGACGCCGACACGCTCGTGCGGAACATGACGGCGTACTTGCGTCAGCCGCTGGAGCCCGGAAACACCCTCGTGCTCCTCGACGAGGTCCAGGAGTGCCCGGAGGCGCGCACCGCCATCAAGTTCCTGGTCGAGGACGGCCGCTTTGACTACGTGGAGACGGGGTCGCTTCTCGGGGTCAAGACGCGCCAGGTCGCCTCCTATCCCGTCGGCTTCGAGCGGCACCTCCAGATGTTCCCCCTCGACTTCGAGGAGTTCTGCCTAGCCGTTGGCGTGCAGCCCCAGACCATCGACATGCTGCGCGATCACTTCGAGAGCCGCATGCCGGTATCCGAGTCGGTGCACCAGACCATGCTCGGGCTGTTCCAGACGTACATGGTCGTGGGAGGAATGCCCGAGGTTGTGCAGCGCTATGTGGACACGCACGACATCGCGCAGGTCAACGGCTTGCAGGAGGACCTTCTCGCCCTGTATCGGCTGGACATTGCCAAATACGCCGACAAAGGCAACCAGACAAAGATTCGCGCCATATTTGACGCCATCCCCTCCCAGCTTGACGACAAGAACAGGCGCTTCACCCTGGCCGATCTGAGCAAGAGCGCGCGTCAGGCCCGCTATGAGAGCAGCTTTCTGTGGCTGGCGGACGCGGGCGTCGCGCTTCCCTGTTACAACGTGCAGGCGCCCGTTGCCCCGCTCGAGAGCAACGGCAAGCGCAACCTCTTCAAGCTGTTCATGGGGGACACGGGCATGCTCTGCGCCGCTTCGATGGGCGGCGTTCAAATGAGCGTCTTGCAGGGAGACCTAGCGGTGAACACGGGCTCCATCGCCGAGAACCTGGTTGGCCAGGAGCTGCGTGCGCACGGCTTCGACCTCCATTACTTCAACTCGAAGGGGGAGGGCGAGGTCGACTTTGTCGTCCAGCGGGGAAAGGCCGTCGTGCCCATCGAGGTCAAGTCCGGCAACGACTGGCGACGGCACCGCGCGCTCGACAAAGTGCTCGGCGTCTCCGAATGGGGCATCGAGCAGGCCTATGTCCTGTGCAAGGGCAACGTCGAGCGGGTGGGCAAGGTGGCGTACCTGCCCATCTACATGACGATGTTCATAGAGCAGGAGCACCTGCCCAGCCAGCTCGTCCATAAGATCGACTTGAGCGCTTTGGAGGCGTAGGGCTCTCGGCCAGCCAGTCCGGCTATCATGAGCCGCGAATCCGCCAGCGAAGGGAGCACCCATGAAGCTCGTCATTGCCTCCGACATCCACGGCGCGGCCGACGCCTGCGCACGCCTCATGTCCGCCCTCGAGACCGAGAGCCCGGACCGCGTGGTCCTGCTCGGCGACCTGCTCTACCACGGGCCGCGCAACGACCTCCCCGCCGACTACGCCCCCAAGCGCGTGATCGAGATGCTCAACGCAATCGCCGACCGCGTGATCGCCGTGCGCGGCAACTGCGAGGCCGAGGTCGACCAGATGGTGCTCTCCTTCCCCTGCATGGCCGACCACAACGTCCTCGTGGATCCCACCGCGGACGGGGGCCCGTTCACGCTCTTCCTCACGCACGGCCACGTCTACGGCCCCGGCTACCACAACAGCGTGGACGCCTGGCCCGTGCTGCCCGAGCGCTCCGCCCTCGTCTACGGACACACCCACATCAAGGTGAGCGAGCAGAACGAGGAGCACGGGGCGTGGGTCTTCAACCCCGGCTCCGCGGGCATCCCCAAGGACGGGACGGCGAGCTACGGCGTCTACGAGAACGGCCGCTTCGAGCACCGGCTGCTGTAGGCCTCCTCGTGCAGGGGCCGGCAGCGGTGCACCGAAAATCATGTTTGCGTTTGCAGGAGCGCCCCACGCGCCCGCGCCCACGCAGGAAACCGTGCGCGCAGGCGTCCCGAGGCGCTCACGCCCCACGCCCTTCTCGCCCCTATGCTCCCCTCAATTCTGCGGATCAAGAAATCTCATGTGTGAAGACTTAGATAATGTATAGAATCTGAGCGCACAGGGGATACACTGCTTCGTACGAAACGGAATCACGCGACCGGGGACGGTTTCAGGGAGCGCCCCGCGCAGAAGAAGGAGAGCACTATGAGCAAGATTCTCGGAATCGACCTGGGCACCACCAACTCCGCGATGGCCATCCTCGAGGGCGGCGAGCCCACGATCATCGTCAACGCGGAGGGCGACCGCACCACCCCGTCCGTCGTGGGCTTCCGCAGCGACGGGGACCGCATCGTGGGCAAGGCGGCCAAGAACCAGGCCGTGACCAACCCCACCAACACCGTCTTCTCGATCAAGCGCTTCATGGGCCGTCGCTACGACGAGGTCACCTCCGAGCTCAAGACCGTCCCGTACACGGTCAAGTCCGGCACCGGCAGCCGCGCCGTGGTCGAGGTCGACGGCGACGACTTCACCCCCGAGCAGATCAGCGCCATGATCCTCTCCAAGATGAAGGCCGACGCCGAGAAGTACCTCGGCGAGCCCGTCACCGACGCCGTCATCACCGTCCCCGCCTACTTCAACGACGCGCAGCGCCAGGCCACCAAGGACGCCGGCAAGATCGCCGGCCTCAACGTCCAGCGCATCGTCAACGAGCCCACCGCCGCCGCGCTCGCCTACGGCCTCGACAAGAAGGGCGTCGACCAGAAGGTCCTCGTCTTCGACCTGGGCGGCGGCACCTTCGACGTCTCCCTGCTCGACCTGGCCGACGGCGTGGTCGAGGTTCTCGCCACCAACGGCGACAACCACCTCGGCGGCGACGAC
>CAZCTE010000015.1:12326-14012 GCA_964501395.1 uncultured Atopobium sp. | reverse complement strand
TCGAGAAGGACTACCCGGACGCCCGCGTGGTGCGCCTCGAGCAGAACTACCGCTCCACGGGTCACATCCTCTCGGCCGCCAACGCCGTGGTGGCCCACAACTCCCGCCGCAAGGCCAAGCGCCTCTTCACCGACTCCGGCGACGGCGAGAAGATCCGCGTCTTCCAGGCCTCTGACGAGCGCGACGAGGGCCGCTGGATCGGCTCGGAGATCGAGAAGCTCCACGATGGCGGTACGAGCTACGACGACATCGCCGTCTTCTACCGCACCAACGCGCAGTCGCGCATCCTCGAAGACATGTTCCTGCGTGCGGGCGTGCCGTACAAGATCGTGGGAGGCACGCGCTTCTTCGACCGCGCCGAGATCCGCGACGTCATGGCCTACCTCAAGCTCGTGGTGAACCCGGACGACGACGTGGCCGCCCAGCGCGTGGTCAACACCCCGCGTCGGGGCATTGGCACCTCCTCCATAGCCAAGATCAGCCAGCTCGCGGCCGACGAGGGAATCTCGTTCTTCTCGGCCTGCGAGATGGCCATTGCGGAGGAGGGGCTGCTGAGCGCCAAGGTGCGTTCCGCGCTCTCCGGGTTCACTGAGGCCATTGAGGCGGGCCGTCACTTCACCGGCGAGCTCAAGGACGTGGTGGAGGCCATTATCGACCGCTCGGGCCTCATCCAGGCGCTCCAGGCCGAGCACAGCGTGGAGGCGGACAGCCGCATCGAGAACATCAGGGAGTTCTTGGGCGTGGCCGCCGAGTTCGACGAGACTCACGACGCCGTGGACACTCTCGAGAGCCTGGAGCAGCTGCGCGCGGCGGGCGCGCTCGGCGCCCCCACCGCCCCCGCCAGCGTGGCGGCCGCCGGTCCCGAGGCGGGGGCAGGAGCGCAGGGCGAGCCCGCGGCGGGCGGCGCTGCCGCGGCAGCAACAGGGGACCTTTTGCCTGAGGGGTTGCCCTCAGGCGATTTCGCGCAGCGTGAGCCAGGGGGTAGCCCCTCAGGCCTCAGACCCCCCGTCGCCGCAGAGAAGCTCCCGGCCCTCATCGAGTGGCTCGCGCTGCGCTCGGACCTCGACTCGCTCGCCGGCATGTCGCACGCGGTCACCATGATGACGGTCCACTCGGCCAAGGGCCTTGAGTTTCCCGTGGTGTTCGTGGCCGGCATGGAGGAGAGCGTCTTCCCGCACACCTCCACCAAGGGCGACCCGTCGGCAGTGGAGGAGGAGCGGCGCCTCGCCTATGTTGCCATCACACGCGCGCGGGAGCGGCTCTACCTCACCTACGCCGCCACGCGCCGCATGTACGGCTCCGCGTCGGCCAACCCGCCGAGCCGCTTCCTCAACGAGATTCCCTCTGAGGACATCGAGCTCGTGGGCGTGGGGTCCTCCGGCTTCTCCGGCGTGGGCTGGGAGAAGCGCGGGGACCGGCACGGGACCTTTGGCAGCGGCCGCGGCTCGGAGGTCTACGGGGGGCGCGTCTTCGGCTCGCGCACCCGCTCGACGGGCGGGGCGCCGCGGGCGAGGGACCTTGCCGCCGCGCGCGCGTCCGCGCCTGCGCGGCCCGCGGCGGATACGGACTTCTCGCCCGGGGACGCCGTCTCGCACAAGACCTTTGGCCCCGGCAAGGTGCTCTCCGTCTCCGGCGACACCATCGAGGTCAGGTTCACGCGCACGGGCACGACGAAGAAGCTCCTCA
>CAZCTE010000015.1:8016-12226 GCA_964501395.1 uncultured Atopobium sp. | reverse complement strand
GCCCAAAGGGAACGAGCGGGCGGCGCGGGCCGCCCTGACGGGAGGAAGCGATGGAGCAGCTCTTGGGCATAGACGTGGGCGGCCTGCTCGACAAGGCCATCCTCATCGCCGTGGTGGCCGTGGTGACGGGCGTGGTCGACCGCGTCGTGGTGCGGCTCATGCGCCGGCTGCTCGACGCGGTCGACCTGCCCAAGTCGTCGCTCTTCATCAACATCGTCCGCGGCCTCATCTGGGTGCTCGCCCTGCTCAGCGTGCTGCAGCCGGTCTTTGGGGTGGACCCCGCGGGCTTTGTCACCGCCCTCGGCGTGGTCTCCCTGGCCATCTCGCTGGGCATGCAGGACACCATCTCCAACATCGTCGGCGGCATCAGCATCATGCTGAGCAAGGCGGTGCAGCCCGGGGACCACATCACCGTCAGCGGTGTGACGGGCGTGGTCAAGGATGTCAACTGGCGCAGCACCACCGTCCTCATACGCGGCGGGGCCGAGGAGGTCATCCCCAACTCCGTGCTCAGCTCCACGGCGCTCACGCACGTGACGGACTGGACGGTCGGGTGCTGCACGGTGCCGCTGGTGGTGGTGCCGGGCGCCGACCTCGACGTCGTGGCGGCCGAGGTCCGCGACGTCGTCTCGCGCGTCCTGGACGGCAAGCTCGACCCCGCTTTTGAGACCGGCGTGGTCTTCACGGCCTTCACGGCCTACGGCACCCAGGGCGAGATCCAGATTCACGTGCTGCCCGACGTGGTCTTCTCGGCGGCCCAGGATGCGGTGGTCCGGGCGCTCACCGGCCGCGACTGGCTGGCAAACGCGCTGTAGGTGGCGGCGGAGAATGCGGCTCTTGGGTTTGAGCGGCAGTCCTGTTTGGTTGGCTCAAGCCAGCGGGGCTTGCTGAGCCCTTTGACAGCTTGGGAAACACGGGGCGCCTCTTGGCGCTGCGATTGTGAGTGGCCAAGAGGCGCTTGGCATGTCTTTCGGAGGAGCTACTTTTGCCTAAAGACGTGCCGGATGATGCGTTTGGCAAGATACACAATGAGAAGGAGCGGGCCTACAGAGAGGAGAAGTAATATAAGTATTGAAATTGGATCAAGTCCAATAATCATGATGCTCCCCCCGTGGCGGCTTCAGAAGATTCTGCCAGTAAAGGTGTGATAAAACTCAGCGTAGAAATCGCCAACAAAGTTGCCTACTCCAACCGGAGTAGTAAAAACGGCGTGAAAGTATATTGCATTCGTTCGACCCCCATCTAGAACAGCTCGATCATAGCTTGATTCTTTTGTATCTAGCACGTTGTTATAGATCTTTGCCCAGTTGAACGGTGATATCTTGTTTGCCGTTGTCGTGCCGTAGTTCGCTGAGATAACAACCGTCGTCAGAGCGGTGTCCACTAAAGTACTCTTGCTTGCGCTGACGGTCCTTTCGGTACCAAGCGTATTTATATATGAGCTGGTATCACTAAGGTCGTAATAGACGGGGAGACCTTCTGCCTCTGCTTTTGCAACAGCCTCCTCCCATCTTTCGCGCGCCTCCGAGTTACCTTCGAGTTCATAAAGTTGCAAATCGTCAAGCTGTCTCCCCCAGGCATTCTGTGGTGTAAAGAGCGCACCTCCGAAGATCAGTGCAGACGAGCTAAGGAAGGCACGTCGTGTAATATTGCCCTTTCCTGACGTCTTCATTTCACGACCCCTTTCTATTCAAGGGTGTACTGAGCGTGCTTACCCGCTTGCTACGACGACGGTACGATGCGTGAAATCATTCGTCTGCGGCAAAAGACAGTTTTCTACGTTTTGCTACAGCTGAGCGTAGGTGCTGGCTCGGTTATCGGTTAGACGGCGACGGCCAGTACTACGTATCCGTACCAGTTTCCGCCCTCTTCGTAGCATGCGGTACACCCGCTTCCCCACGAGAAGGATGAGATAGCGTTTCCAAGTTCATCAGTGCTGCCGACCCGCTCAATGGAAAGTATGGTACCCGCCGGGAGACTGCTCACGCACGCACTGAACTCTGGACAGAAGCCCGCATTTGCAATTTCAGCTGCAGCGGCATCGGCGCGCATGCCAACTACATAAGGTATTTCCCCGTAGCTCGATGCGATTACTCCGTGCGACTGTTCCGCGTATCCTTTCGATGAGGTTGCTCTATATATGAGTAAGAGTGTGACAAGCGTTAGAAGTACGCCACAAAAGATGCCTACGAGCAGGGGTTTTGCATGGCTAGCACGTTCGGTTTGGGAAGCCTCCTTGGGGGCTTGGCTGGAACCCGAAGCAGAGATGGGCGCCTCTTCGACAGTATGGTTCTGTGGACTTGAGGGGGATTCGCCATTAGGCTCAAGCTCAGGTTGATCGCTTTGCTGTATCTGCGCAGAAGAGTTCTCGTCTGATGACTCGCTCGTCTGTGCAAGATTGCAGCTATCGTGATCGTTATGGATGGAATTGGCCCAAGCGGCGACCTCGGGAAGATGAAGAAACTCTATGCGCCCGCTTACGCCCAGCTTGGTATAGGCGCGCTGCCGATAGCTGCCTACGGTTGAGCTGCTTACGCCGATGATGACAGCCGCCTCGGAGGCGGTCATGGAAAGCACTACAGACCGAACCGCCTGTTTCTCGCGTTCGGAGAGCTTTGCGCTTACGAGCAGCCGCTCGAAACTTTTAGGTCCTTGCGGTATTGAATTGCGGGCAGCCATGACTCACCTCAATCTGGAGGATGTCGTCGAACTCACCAATCATACGACTGACTGTCTGATTCTGGTCAGGGCAGCTACGAAGTCGACGACGACGGGTGCCCCGACGCTCTCATGGAGGCCCTTGCGCTGGTAAGTGCCGTCGGAAGCCGTCAATTGGCAGCGATTGAAGTCATTAGTGATATCGACGAGCCGGGCAACGTTGTCAGGTCGGGTCTGCGATTCGGACGGCCTTTGGGCGTGCCACGCTACACTGGACGGCGAGAAATGTCGTCTGGAAGAGTCCGCGACCCCGGAGGCCCCATGGAGAAGATCGCCAGCTTCACCGTCAACCACCTCGTGCTCGAGCCTGGGGTCTACGTGTCCCGCGTGGACGCGGACCCCGCCACGGGCGCCGTGGTCACCACCTTTGACCTGCGCCTCACCGCGCCCAACCGCGAGCCCGTCATGGACACGGCGGCCGTTCACGCCATCGAGCACCTGGGTGCCACCTACCTGCGCAACGAGCCTACTTGGCGCGACCACGTGGTCTACTTCGGGCCCATGGGCTGTCGGACGGGCTTCTACCTCATCCTCTTTGGCGAGCACACGTCAGCCGAGGTGGCGCCGCTCGTTCGCGGGACCTTCGAGTTCGTCCGGGACTTCGAGGGCGAGATCCCGGGTGCGCGCCCGGAGGAGTGCGGCAACTGGCACGACGCCGACCTCGTGGCCGCCCAGTGGTGGGCGCGCCGCTACCTGGAGGGGACGCTCGAGCACATCGACGAGGCCCATCTCGTCTACCCGTCGGCGGGGGGCGCGGAGAACGCGAAGAGCGCGGAGAGCGAAAACACGGAGGCCAACGCATGAAGATCGGAATCATCGGCGCGATGGACGTCGAGGTAGAGCTGCTGAAGGAGCAGCTGGGAGACCTGGAGGTCACCTCGTTTCCGAGCGCGGACTTCTACGCGGGGCACCTTGGCGAGAAGGACGTCGTGGTGGTCAAGTGCGGCGTTGGCAAGGTCAACGCCGCACTCTGCGCGCAGGCGCTGGTGGACCGCTTCCGCATCACGCACCTGATCAACACCGGCGTGGCGGGCTCGCTCGACGCGGGGCGCCTCGACATCGGGGACCTCGTGGTCTCAACGGACTGCGTGCAGCACGACTTCTCCGTGGAGGCGCTCGGCTACGAGCCCGGGCTCGTCCCGGGCTTTGAGAGCGTGGCCTTCGCCGCGGACGAGCGCCTGCGCGAGGCGGCGCTCTCGGCGGCGGCCGCGGTGGCGCCCGAGGTGCGGGCCCTTCTCGGTCGCGTGGCGTCGGGCGACCTCTTTGTCTCGGAGGAGGCGGACCGCCGGCGCATCGTGGAGGGCTTCGACGCCCTGTGCTGCGAGATGGAGGGTGCGGCCATAGCCCAGGCGGCCACCCTCAACGGCGTGCCCTTCGTGGTGGTGCGCGCCATCTCCGACAAGCCGGGGACCGAGGGTCAGGCCACGGACTACGCCACCTTCGAGCGCGCCTCGGCGCACCGCTGCGCCAAGATCGTGGCGCACATGGTGGG
>CAZCTE010000015.1:0-7916 GCA_964501395.1 uncultured Atopobium sp. | reverse complement strand
CCTTCGAGCGCGCCTCGGCGCACCGCTGCGCCAAGATCGTGGCGCACATGGTGGGCGAGCTGTAGGGGCTGCGGGGCCCAGCGGGGCGCTGGGGCGAGCGGGCGGCGGTGTCAAGCGCTTCTCGGCACCCGGCTGGCCGCCGCACCCAGCCACCGCGGCCTGCGCTTCTCGTCCTATATCCCCATGACCGCCATGCCCACGAGCGTGGGGCCGGTGTGGACGAGCAGGTCGGGCGAGAGGCCCGTGAGCAGGAACTCCTTGGCGTTGTCCACGCGCTCGCGCACCTGCGCCTCCAGCTCCTCGCGCAGCGACGGGTCGCAGGTGCAGATGGCCACGCGCGCCTGGGGCCAGCGCGCCGCCTGCTCGGCCACGAGGTCGATCTGCGCCTTGAGTGCCCGCTTCCACCCGCGGACCTTCTTCTCAATGACGTAGGTCCCCTCGGGGCTGCAGGTGAGGACGGGCTTGATGTTGAGGGCGGAGCCCACGCGGTAGACCGCCTCGCTGATGCGGCCGCCCTTGCGCAGGAAGTCCAGCTTCTGGACCGAGAAGAACACGCGCACGCGCTCGCTCACGGCGGTGAGCACGCTGCCCAGGCGCTCGAGCGGCATGCCCGCCTCAATCTGCCGCACCGCCTCCATGACCACGAGGCCGGCGGCCACGCCGATGCTCTTGGTGTCCACCATGACCACGGGGAAGTCCTTCATCTGGCGCGCCATCATGGAGACGGTCTCAAAGGTGGCGGAGAGGCCCGAGGAGATGGTCACCACCACGGCGGACGTGTAGCCGTCGCGCTGGGCCTGCTCCAGCGTCTCGGTGATGCGCAGCGGGGAGGGGAGCGAGGTAGTGGGGACCTCCTCGGCAAAGCGCTCTACGACCTCGTCCGCGGTGATGTTCACGCCGCTCTCGTACGTGGAGCCGTCCGAGTAGTTGACGCGCAGGGGTATCACGCGCACGTCGTGCTCGGCCGCGAAGGCGGCCGGCGTGTCGGTCCCGGAGTCGGTGATGACGGCGATGCGCTGCTCGTTCATGGCGTCCTCCTCGCGGCGTGACCTTAGGCGCCACGCCCGGTATCATGGCAATGGCTTGACTATATCCCTTTGACGTGGTTTTGAATACTAGATAATCCGTTTCTGGAGAAATGGCGAGGAGGGCCCGATGGTCGAGAGAAACCGGTCGATCGTGGCGGTGCGCGCGAGCGACGAGCAGCGCCAGCGGCTCGCCGAGCGGATGTCCCAGGTGCACATCTCGCGCGTGCACGAGATGCCCCGTCTGGAGCTCTACCTCGACCAGCTGCTCACGCTCGTCGCGCAGGAGCTCGAGTTCATGCGGGTCCCGGGCGAGACGCTCGTCACGGGCTCGATGGTCAACAACTACGTGAAGCAGGGCGTGATCCCGGCGCCGCGCAAGAAGCGCTACACGCGCCGCCACGTGGCCGCGCTGGTCTTCGTGTGCGCGTTCAAGCGGGTCTTCAGCATCGCGCAGGTCCGCCAGCTCATGGAGCGGGTCTACGCCTCGGGGCTGGACCTCGAGGAGCTCTACGACTCCGCGTGCGCCCTCTTCGAGTGCGGCCTCACGGCGTGCTTCTCGCCGGAGGGCGGTGCCGACCTCGCGGTGGGCGCCGGCTCCGACGCGGACGCCGCCGCGTTTGGCCTGGGGATCGACGTCGGTGGCGGGGACGTCGAGCTCGTGAGGCTCGTCGAGTCGGCCGTGGCCTCGCTTGCCACGAAGGTCTACGTCGAGCAGTCGCTCCTTCTCGCCGAGGGTGCGATCGAGGGGTGAGGTGCCAAGGGGACTCAGGCGCCTCTTCTCCATTGGTGGATACTAGACAGCAGGAAGCAGGCTACGTCCGCCGGGCGCGCCCGGCAGCGAGGAGCGACACATGAGCAAGCGCAGGAGCGGGAGCGCCGCGGCCAACCGGGCCGCAAAGAGAGACGTCGAGCTCGAGAAGGCCGCCGACGTCATTGACGCCGAGGTCAGCGAGGGACCAGCAACGGCACAGGGCGCGGACATCGAGGCCCTCACGGACGAGGAGGACGAGGACTCCGAGGACTCCCTCACCTTCTCCAACGGCGTCATCGAGAAGATCGTGGCCGTTGCCATGCGCGACGTCCCCGGCGTGGTGGGCATGGAGGGCGGCGGGCCGGGCCGTAGCCAGGAGGCCACGGGCGTGGACGACTCCGCCAAGGGCGTGAGCGTGGAGGTGACGCCGGAGAGCGCCGTGCGCGTGAACATCTCCGTGCTCATGGAGTACGGCGCCTACGCCCCGCAGGTCTTCGAGGACGTCAAGCGCGCCGTGGTGAAGCAGGTCACGGGCATGACGGGCCTCGAGGTGGCTGGCGTGAACCTGCGCATCGAGGACGTCCTCACGCCCGAGGAGGTCGAGCGGCGCGCCCGCGAGGCGACGGAGGCTCGGGCCGAGAAGTAGCGGCGGCGCGTCCTTCTCAGCGGACCTCGTACGGGGTGTCCCGCCCGTCGGCGAAGGCGAGCAGCGCCTCCACGTTGCTGCGCACCATGCCCTCCACGTCCTCCGCGGTGTAGAACGCCATGTGCGGCGTCACCACGACGTTGGGTAGGGCCATGAGCGCTGCGCGGTCCCGGTTGGGCAGGACGTCGCGGCTGCGGTCGAGGTAGTAGAGGCCGGCCTCGTGCTCGATGGTGTCGAGCGCCGCCCCGCCGAGCCGGCCGGACTCGAGCGCGTCGAGAAGCGCCGCCGTGTCCACGAGGCTGCCGCGCGCGGCGTTGACCAGCACGGCGTCCGACTTCATGAGCGCGAGCTCCGCGGCACCGATCATGTGGTGGTTCTCCGGCAGGCCGGGGGCGTGGAGCGTCACCACGTCCGAGGAGCTCAGAAGCTCAGGCAGGCTCACGTAGGTGACGAGCTCGCGGAGCTCGTCCTTCTCGTACGGGTCGTACGCGAGCGCGCGGCAGCCGAAGCCCCGCAGCTGACGCACCACGCAGGAGCCGATGGCGCCCGTTCCCACCACGCCCACCGTGCAGCTGGAGAGGGAGCGGCCGATCTTGCCCTCGAGGGTGAAGTCCTGCGCCTGGGCCTGGCGCTGGACGAGCTTGACCTTCCGCAGCGCCATGAGCATGAGCATGATGGCGTAGTCGGCCACGCCCTCGGGCGGGTAGGCGGCGTGCGCCACGCGGACGCCCACCTCGCGTGCGCGCGCCACGTCGATGTGGTCGTAGCCGATCGAGCGCGTGGCGATGCCGCCGACGCCCAGCTCGCGGTAGCGGTCGAGAAGCTCGGCCGACACGGGGTTGGTTATGACGCTGATGCCGTCCGCCCCGGCGGCGAGCTTGGCGTTCTCGAGCGTGGGGTAGTCGGGCGTCCAGTCGTACTCGAAGCCGAGCTCGCGGCTGAGCGCGTCGAGGTAGCCCAGCTCGTCGTAGGGCCGCAGCGAATAGGCGAAGATCTTCATGGGGCGTCTCTCCTCCCTCGTGGGGCGCTTCCGCTCCCGGAAAGGCCAGCTTTGCATCATGGCCCATTGTGCCACGTGCTTCTCGGCCCGTCGCCGTTCGCCGGCCGTTCTCAACGGCTTCTCTTCCGCTCGCCCGTCGCCGTTCTCACGCCCCCAGCATGCCCGCTGGTCTCGCGAGCCTCCGTGTCCGTGCATGCCTAGAATTGAGGGGCATCCGAACAGGGGAGGGGACCATGCGTGAGAGCGTGAGCATCGGTGCGGTGGAGAGCGCCGCCAGGAGCAACAACCGGCCGGGGCCGGACCACATGAACTGCGGAGAGTCCGTCATCGCGGCCCTTTGGGACGCCTTCGAGCCGGACTTCCCGCGTTCGGTCGTGGCCGTGGGTGCCGGCATGGGGGCGGGCCTGGGCGGTTCCGGGTGCGTCTGTGGCGCGCTGGACGGCGGCGTGGCCTTCATCGGGCTCATGGTGGGAACCAAGGAGCGGGCCAAGCCCCTTACCGCGGAGCTGCACGACGCCTTTCGCGACGGGACGCCCCGCCACGTTGCGTGCTGCCGGGTGCTCACCCGCGGGATGGAGTGGGAGAGCGAGGAGCGCGTCTCGCAGTGCCAGGACAACTGCGCGCTGGCCGCGGGGGTGACGGCGCGGATTCTCTGCCGCGAGCTCGGGGTTCGCGCGGAGGACTAGCGCGCTGGCGCGGGGTCACGTTGCCGGCGCGCTTCTCGGGTGCGCTTCTCGCGCGTGCCTGCGTTGCGCACTCATGAGCGTCTCAGCGCGCAGCCGCGCGCTCGGCGACGCGTACACCTGACGCGAATTCTCGTCCGGCGCGTGCGTTGCCGCGTACGCTGGATTGTGATGTGCGTACATTGGACGGGTTTCGCCTTCGAGTGTACGAATCTCGAGATCGAGTGTACGAATTCCGCAATCCGGTGTACTCGACTTGCGTACATTCAACGCGGTTTCCCGTCCAGTGTACGATTTTCGAAATCAGGTGTACCCAACTCGGACCGAGAAGGCCGTCGAGTGTACGCGTATGCGCCGAATTCCGGTCGAGTGTACCCGGCGGTGCGTACACTCGAGCGCACCATCATCGAGTGTACGAATTCTGAAATCGAATGTACGATTCTCGGAATCGAATGCACGCGTTTCGTAGTCAGGTGCGAGGGCGCGCACAGCGTGCGAGAGAGCGCGGCGGGTGCTGAGGAGTTCCGCCTCCAGCCTGTCTCAGAGAACGGGGCCTCAGCCCAGGGCGCCCGTCGCAAAGCTCGCGACCACGCTCGCCGCAACCAGGATCCCGCCTGCGAGGCAGCACGCGTCCACGACCCCGCCCGTGTGGCAGAGGCCCAGGCAGACGCCCCGCCTCAGCGGCCAGAGCAGTCTCAGCGGCCGGTGGTTGAGCAGGTCGAGCACGAGGTGGGAGGCGTAGCCCGCAGCAAGGACGGCCGCGGCCGGCGGGAAGGCAAGCCAGGTCGCAAGGGCAAAGCCCACAAGCGCCAGCAGGGAGTGCGAGAAGGACCGGTGCGCGGAGAGGCGCGCCGCGCAGCAGAGCGCCACGAGGCCCACGACTCCCGCGGCCACGCGCCCAGGACCCGCCAAGGCCGCCGCTCCCACGTCCCAGCGCAGGACGCAGAGCGCAACGAGTCCCACGAGCAGCACGGCCGCGAGCACGCGCGAGATGCGGTCGCGCAGCGGGTGCGCGGGGTCCCGCACGTCGAGGTCGGGCAGGAGGCCGCCGAGCGCGCCGACGGTCGCGGCGAGTGCCAGCTCGGCCGCAGCCTCGGCCTGCCCAAGCAGGGACGCGACCACGAGCCCCGCGGCGGCGCCCACCGCCACGTGCGTCCTCCCCGTCATCGCGAACCCCTCCCCGTGACGTCAAAACCGTGCTACAGTAGCTTACGACAACGGGGGGCTGGCGCACGCCGGCTGAGATTGGGCCCAGGATCGTCGGGAGACCGACGGGCGGCCCTGACCCAGAACCTGATCCGGGTAATGCCGGCGTAGGGACCAGAGCATCACGCTTGCGAGGCACCTACGAAGAGTGGGTGCCTTTTCGCACCCGGAGAGGAGAGAGCGTGAACTGCTCGATAGCCATCCAGTTCCTGCCCATGGACACCACGTCCGACGACGCCACCTGCGACGCCGTGGACGCGGTGATCGCCTACATCGACTCCACGGGGGTGGACTACTACGTGGGGCCGTTCGAGACGGCCATCGAGGGCGACTACGAGACCTGCATGGAGATCCTCAAGAACTGCCAGCTCGTTGGCGCCAAGGCGGGCTGCAAGCACATGATGACCTACGTCAAGATCAGCTACCGGCCCGAGGGCGACGTCATGACCACGGAGCGCAAGGTGGGCAAGTACCACCCCGGCGACCCCGAGTTCGCGCCCAAGGCGGCGGACGCGGCGGCCTAGCGTGGCGCCCCGCAGCGCGTCCGGCAGCGACGAGCCCGTCAGCGCCGTGGCCTCCGGCAAGCCCGGCGGCGGCCCGGACGGCAAGCCCCGCCGCGCCCCAGCCCGCCACAGCGACAAGCCCTCCCGCGCCCGGCGCGTCCTCACGCCGCTCGCGACCATCGCGGTCCTGCTCGTCGCGTGGCAGGCGGTCGTGTCTCTAGGCGTGGTTCCCAACTACCTGCTGCCCACGCCGGTGCAGGTGGTCCAGGCCCTCGTGGGGGACGCCGCGCTTCTCGCCGGGCACTGCGTGACCACGCTCGGCGAGGCCGCGGCCGGCCTTGCGCTGGGCGTGGCACTAGGCTTTGTCTTCGCGGTGCTCATGGACCGGTTTGAGTGGTTCTACCTGGCCTTCGAGCCGCTCATGACCATCTCGCAGACCGTCCCAACCGTGGCAATAGCGCCGCTTCTGGTGCTGTGGCTCGGCTACGGGGCGCTGCCCAAGATCGTCCTCGTGGTCCTCTCGACGTTCTTTCCCATCACGGTCTCGCTCGCGGCGGGCTTCCGCTCGGTTGACCGCGACGTCGTGGACCTCATGCGCACCATGAACGCCTCGCGCTGGCAGATCTTCTGGTACGCCAAGCTGCCCGCGGCCGCCGACCAGTTCTTCAGCGGGCTCAGGATCTCCGCCACCTATGCCATCGTGGGCGCCGTCATCGCCGAGTGGCTCGGCGGCAACGGGGGCCTGGGCGTCTACATGACGCGCGTCCGCAAGTCCTTCTCGTACGACCGCATGTTCGCCGTGATCATCGTCATATCCGCGCTCTCGCTGGGCCTCATGAAGCTCGTGGAGCTCGCGCAGCGCCTGCTCATGCCCTGGAAGCGGGCAGAAGGGAACAGCCATGAGTCGTAAGGGTTCCGCACGGGGCCTCGGTCGGGCCCTTGCCGAGAAGAGCCTGGGTCGTCGTCAGTTCGTCGCCGCTGTCGGGGCCGCCGCTGCCACCGCGGCGCTCGCCGCCTGCGACAGCTCGGACGACGACACCGCCTCCTCCGACGACGGCACCGAGAAGACCAAGATCTCCTTCGTCCTGGACTACACGCCCAACACCAACCACACCGGCATCTACGTGGCGCTCGCCCAGGGCTACTTTGACGAGGAGGGCCTCGAGGTCGAGATCGTCCAGCCGCCCGAGGACGGCGCGGACGCGCTCATCGGCGCGGGCGGCGCGCAGATGGGCGTCTCCTACCAGGACTACATCGCCAACAACCTGGCCTCCGACCAGCCGATGCCCTACTCGGCCGTGGCGGCCGTCATCCAGCACAACACATCCGGCATCATGAGCCGCGCGGAGGACGGCATCACGCGCCCGGCCGCCATGGAGGGCCACGCCTACGCCACTTGGAACCTGCCCATCGAGCAGGCCACCGTCGAGCAGTGCGTGGAGGCCGACGGCGGCGACTGGTCCCAGGTGGAGCTCGTGCCCTACGAGACGGACGACGAGGTGGCCGGCCTGCGCGCCAACATGTTCGACGCCGTGTGGGTCTACGAGGCCTGGGCCGTCCAGAACGCGGTGGTGCAGGGCTTCGACTACAACTACTTCTCGTTCATCTCGATCGACGACGTGTTTGACTACTACACCCCGGTCATCGCCGTGAACGACGACTTTGCCGCCGAGAGCCCGGACGCCGTGAAGGCCTTCCTGCGCGCGGCCAAGCGCGGCTACGAGTACGCCGTGGAGGACCCCGACGCCGCCGCGGACATCCTCTGCGAGCAGGTGCCCGAGCTCGATTCCGACCTCGTCCACCAGAGCCAGGAGTACCTGGCGGACCAGTACGTGTCCGACGCCGACAGCTGGGGCGTCATCGACTCGGACCGCTGGGCCGCCTTCTTCCAGTGGCTCAACGACAACGGCCTCGTGGAGAACGAGCTCGACGTCACTGCCGGCTACGACCTCTCCTTCCTTGAGTAGCGTGGGTGCGGGCGAGAGGCGCGTGGAGGCCGCGGGCGAGAAGCGCGGCGCGGAGGTAGGCCGCGAGGTCTCGGCTTCGGGCGCGACATCGGCTTCGGGCGCTGCCGCCCCGGCCGCACCCCCGGTCGCCGC
>CAZCTE010000014.1:8164-14021 GCA_964501395.1 uncultured Atopobium sp. | reverse complement strand
CCCCCTACGCGAACTGCGACCGATACAGCTCCGCATAGGCCCCGCCCGCGGCGAGAAGCTCCTCGTGGGTGCCCTGCTCCACGATGCCGCCCCGCTCCATGACGAGGATGAGGTCGGCGTCCACGACCGTCGAGAGCCGGTGCGCGATGACGAAGCTCGTGCGGTTCTCCATGATGGCCTCCATCGCGCGGACGATGGCCTGCTCGGTGCGGGTGTCCACGCTCGAGGTGGCCTCGTCCAGGATGAGGATCGCCGGGTCCGCGAGCATGGCGCGGGCGATGGTGAGGAGCTGCCGCTGCCCTTGGGAGACGCTCTCGGCGTCGTTGGAGAGCAGGGTGTCGTAGCCATTGGGCAGCGTGCGCACGAAGAAGTCCACGCGGGCCGCGCGGGCGGCGGCCTCGACCTCCTCGCGGGTGGCCCCTGACCTGCCGTAGGCGATGTTCTCCGCGATGGTGCCCTCGAAGAGCCACGCGTCCTGGAGCACCATGCCAAACTGGGCGCGCAGGTCGGCCCGGGAGAGCTCGCGGACGTCCACGCCGTCGAGCGTTATCCGCCCGCCGTCCACCTCGTAGAAGCGCATGAGGAGGTTGATGAGCGTGGTCTTGCCCGCCCCCGTTGCCCCGACCACGGCCACCTTCTGGCCGGGCTCGGCCACGAGGGAGACGTCGCGCATGAGCGGGCGGTCGGGCGCGTAGCCAAAGCGCACGTGCTCGAAGGCCACGCGTCCGCGCACCGGCCGGGGCAGCGCGGCGGGCCGGGTGGGGTCCGGCACGACCTCGGGCTCGTCCAGGAGGGAGAAGACGCGCTCGGCCGCGGCGAGCGCGCCCTGCAGCATGTTCACCGTGAGGGAGAGCTGGGTGAGCGGCTCGGAGGCCTGCATCACGTACTGGAAGAACGCCTGGAACACGCCCACGGAGAGCTGCCCCATGACGAGCATGCCGCCGGCGAGAAGCCCCACGGTCACCTGGCAGAGGCGCATGAGCAGGCGGATGGCGGGCGCGATGGCGTTGGTCACGAAGTCGGCGGCGGCCGACGCCTCGGCGAGGTCCTCCGCTGCGGCGGCCACCTCCGCCGCGCTCGCCGCCTCGCGGCCGAAGGCCTTGATCACCGCACGGCCGCTGTAGGCCTCCTCCACGAGGCTCGTGAGGGCGCCGAGGGAGGCCTGGCGGGCCGCGGAGACCCTGAGCGTCTGGATGGTCACGAAGCGGGTCACGCCCAGGGCCACCAGCGCGAAGGCCACGAAGACGCCCGTGAGCGCGAGGTCGTAGGCGGCCATGAGGGCCACGGCGCCGCCCACCATGGACACGGCTATGAGCAGCTGGAGGAGCCCGCGCTGCAGGACCTCGGAGACCTTGTCGAGGTCGTTGGTGGCGCGGCTGATGGTGTCCCCGGGCTGGTGCGCGTCGTAGTACGCGAGCGGCAGGCGCGAGAGCTTGTCGGCGATCTGCCCGCGCAGAGCGAGGTTCAGCCGCTCGGCGAAGCTCGCCATCACGAGCGCCTGCACGGTGTAGGCGGCCCAGGCGCCGGTCCAGATGCCCAGGAAGGCGAGAATGTCCGCGCCCGCGTTGCCCACCGTCACCACGAAGGGCTCGCCCGCGGCGAAGGCGGCCTGGATGCTGGCCCAGAGGCGGTCGATGAGGCCCGCGCTGTAGGCGGTGGCGCCCAGGCTGCCGGCGACGTAGAGCACCGAGCAGAGCGCGGCCACCACGAGCCGCCAGCGCTGACCCGCCGCGACGGACCACAGGCGCGCGGCGGTGCCCAGGGCGTCCGCGGGCACGTCGGGCTCGTCGGGCACGCCGGAATCGTAGGAGCCTCCGAGAGCGTCAGCCCTGCCAGAGGCGCCCGGCGCCGCGGCCGCGGACGCGTCGAGCTCACGGCCCCGCTCGTCCTTCTCGCTAGGCATGGGCGTCTCCCCCTCTCGTCTGGGAGTCGGCGATGGCGCGGTAGACGGGGCAGGTCGCCATGAGCTCGTCGTGGGTCCCCAGGCCCACGACCCCTCCGTCCTTGAGGACCACGATCTGGTCCGCGTCGCGGATCGTGCTCACGCGCTGGGCGATGACGAGCACGGCCGCGTCCGCGAGCTCGCCCGCGAGCGCGCGGCGCAGGGCGGCGTCGGTCCGGTAGTCGAGCGCGGAGAAGGAGTCGTCGAAGACGTAGAGGTCCGCCCGGCGCACGAGGGCGCGCGCTATGGCGAGGCGCTGGCGCTGCCCGCCCGAGAAGTTCGTGCCGCCCTGGGCCACGCGGGTCCCCAGACCGTCCGAGAGCTCGCGGACGAAGCCGGCCTGCGCCACGTCGAGGGCGTGCCAGAGCCGCTCGTCCGAGGCGTCCGCGTCCGCATGGCGCAGGTTCTCGGCGATGGTGCCCGAGAAGAGCCACGCCCGCTGCGGGACGTACGCCATGCGCGCGCGGAGCTCCCCCTGCGCGAGCCGGCGCACGTCGACCCCGGCAAAGGAGAGGCTGCCGGCCGTCACGTCGTTGAAGCGCAGGAGCAGCTTGGCGATCGTGGACTTGCCGGAGCCCGTGTTGCCGATGATCGCGGTGGTCTGGCCGCGGCGGAGCGCGAACGTGACGTCGTGCAGCGCGTCCTCGTCCGCGTCCGGGTAGCGCAGGCTCACGTGGTCGAAGCGCGCCACCTCGGCACCGGCCGTCCCGGCCGCGCCCGCGGCCTCGGCGGCGAGTTCGCCGGCAGGGCCGCGCGACGCCCTCGGCTCAAGGTCGAGCGCCGCCGGCGACGCCGGGTCCCGTATCTCCGGCTCGGCGTCGAGCACCTCGGCCGCGCGAGCGAGGCACGCCAGGGCGCGCGGCACCTGGAGGATGGCAAACTGCGCCATCATCATGAACATCATGATGAGCATGGCGTACTCAACCAGGGCGGAGATGGACCCGATCTGCATGGCGCGGGCGCCCACGCGGTTCGCGCCCACCCACATGATGGCCGCCTCCACGATGTTCATGAGGCAGAACGTCAGGGAGTCCGTGACCGAGAAGACCAGGTTCACGCGAATGGCGCTGTCGGCGTATGCCGAGAAGGCCTCGTCGAGCCGCGCCCTCTCGTGGGGCTCCTTGCCAAAGGCCCGGATCACGCGCACGCCGGTGACGGACTCGCGCAGGCGCGTGTTCATGGCGTCCACGAAGCCCTGGAGGCGCGTGAAGACGGGGGCGCTTCTCGCCACGGCAACGGCGGCGAGGGCGGCTATGCCCAGCGTGACGGCCAGGAGCACCCGGCCCATGACCGCGTCCGTGGAGAACGCGAGCCAGATGGAGATGACGCAGGCGAGGGGCACGGGGAAGATCATGAGGATGGACATGAGCAGGGTCTGCTGCACCACGGAGGCGTCGGAGAGCGTCCGCGTGATCATGGAGCCCGTGCCAAAGGCGTTGAAGTCGGAGCCCGAGAACGCGAGCGAGCGTTCGTAGACGCGGGTGCGCAGGTCGCGCCCCACCCTGGAGCAGAGCCGCGAGGCGAGAAGGACCGAGGTGAGGTAGCCGCCGGACCCCACGAGGGCGGCGAGGAGCATGGCCGCCCCGTGGCCCATGAGGGCTCCCATGTCGCGCGTGTTCACCGCCACGTTGACCATCGCGGAGAGCTTGGTGGGGATGTAGAGCATGCCCGCCACGTCGCATACGGACGTGACGAGAAGGCCGAGGAGCAACTTCCTGTACGGGGCGAGGAGGCTCAGGAGCAGCCGCGCGGACGCGCGCCGGCCGGAGGCTCGGCAGGCGTCGCCTGCGGCCCTGGGATCGCTCGTGCTCAACGCGGCTCCTCTCCGGGGTCTGCGACGGGGGTCGTGTGAGCGGCGGGGGCTGCCCCCGCCACCACAGCGGGGCGCAAGGGTAGCCCGAATCTGAAAGCGGGTCAAGGGAGGGTGCGCGGGGAGCCGAGAAGAACGGCGGGGACGAGGCGCAAGCCCCGTCCCCGCCGGACGTGAATCGTATGTGTGGCGCACGGAGCGCGTCGCACGCGTGCCGAGCGCGGAGCCGAGCCGCCCTACTCCGCGTAGAGCCTCATGAGGATGACGGCCAGCTGACAGCGCTCGAGGTCGCCCAGGGGGTCGAGCTTGCCCGTGTTGCCCTGCCCGGTGATGGCGCCCTGGCTCACCATCCACCTCATCGCGGCCCGGGCGAACGAGGATATCGAGCTCTCGTCCACGTAGTCGGAGAGGTCGTAGCTCGAGGCGGGCTCCCCGGCCACGCGCCAGAGCACCGTGGCCAGCTGCTCGCGGGTCATCTTGTCCGCCGCGCCGAAGGTGCCGTTCGAATAGCCCGTCATGTAGCCCTGCTCGACGCACCACGCCATGGCCTTGAGGTAGGCGGAGATGCTGGAGCCCTTCGAGGTGTCGACGTCCGTGAAGGCGTCGAGCACGGAGAGGTCATCCACCTCGGGGTTGCCGGCGAGGTTCCAGAGCACCCGCGCCATCTGCGCGCGAGTCAGCGCGTCCGAGACGCCGAAGACGCCGTCCTGGTCGCCGTAGCCCGTCATGATGCCCTGCGCGATGGCCCAGTCAACGCCCTCGTGGTACCAGGCACCCACCTCGACGTCGGTGTAGTCGACGGACGTGCAGCCCTCCTCGCGCTCCACGGACGCCTCGTACGTCCCGTTGCCAAAGGCGCTCAGGTCAACGTTGCCCGCGAAGCCCGCCACGCTGCCGGAGCTCGTGTACTGCCAGCCGCGGAAGTTGTCGGCAAAGTCCGTGTAGGCCAGCGTGCCGTTGTACTCAGCCACCCAGGAGGTGTTCTCGTGGATGTAGGTGGTGTTGAGCGCGCCGTAGAGATAGGAGCGGTAGGAGTAGACGCTCGCGGTGTAGCCCGCGTCCTCCAGCGTCTCAATGAAGACGCGGACGATCTCCTCGTAGACGGCGGGGTCGGTGGGCGGCGTGTGTCCCGTCCACGTCCATTCCTCGAGGTCGTAGTAGACGGGGAAGGAGAGGTCGCCGGGCTCGACCCCGAGCTGCCGCAGCCAGGAGACGAGGGTTGTGGCCTCGCTGCGGGCGGTGTCCGCGTCGTAGGAGTACGAGTAGAGGTAGATGCCGTAGGGGATGCCCAGGCGCTCGCACTCGGAGATGTTGTACGCGGCATAGGTGTCCACGTGGCTGGTGCCGTAGCCGATTCGGATGATGGCGCCCTCCACGCCGTCCGCCTGGGCGGCCGCCCAGTCGATGCTGCCGTTGTGCTCGGAGACGTCCACGACCTGCGTGGCCTGGCAGACGAACATGGTGCCGTTGCTCATATAGAACGCCGGGGTGTCGTTGTAGGTGCTCCAGTACGAGCCCGTGTCGCAGGAGAAGTCCAGCAGCGAGACAAGCGACGTCCTCGCGGCCGCTGCCGCGGCCTCGCGCGCCTCGCCCACGGTGATGGCCTCGAAGCGCTCGCCGTTTGTCACCGCCAGCGGGTCGGCAGGCTCGTCCTCCGTGCCCAGGATGTCCGTGACGTCCTCCACCACGCTGCCGTCGGAGGTGCGCACGACCTCGCCGGTGGTGAGGAGGGCGTACTCCTCGGAGATGAGCGTGGCGTCGTCAGGGATGGAGTCGTCGATCGCGTAGAGCAGGGAGCTGGCGCTCGAGGCTGCGGAATCGGAGAGGGCGAGGGCCGGAAGCGGTGCGAGGCCGAGGGTGGCAACGACGGCCGCGCAGGCAATCGCGGGACGCGCAAGACGCGCAGGTGACATATATCTCATACTTCGCCCTTCTCTTTCGTGCTGCTGCTTCGGACGGCCCGCATATGCTGCTGTGGACGTCACGTTACCTGGTAATAACCAGTTCAGGGAGCGAACTGTAGCAGATGTGCCAGCCGTTTCGTAAGAGCAAAGCGGGCCATTCGCACCCTGCACACACCAAAGGGGCAAGCGATGGCAGGGTCT
>CAZCTE010000014.1:5890-8064 GCA_964501395.1 uncultured Atopobium sp. | reverse complement strand
CTCATGGTGAACTACAACCACGCGGACACCATCGCCGAGGCCGTGCGCAGCGTCCTCGGGCAGACCTGGCAGAACCTCGAGCTCGTGATCGTGGACGACGGCTCCACGGACGAGTCGGTCTCGGTCGTCGAGCCCTTCCTCTCGGACCCCCGCGTCCGCCTGCACCGCCTTCCCAGGAACGAGCACATCTGCGCCGCCACCAACGTGGGATTCACGCTCGTCTCGGGCACGTGGCTCGCGCGCATTGACTCGGACGACGTCTGGTACCCCAACCGGCTCGAGCGCCAGATGGAGGTGCTCGCCCTCCACCCCGAGTACGACATCTGCTTCTCGTGGGCGGACTGGATTGACGAGAACGGCAACGACATCCGCGACCAGATGCGCGCCTTCGCCGAGATGTGCGACGTCACCCTCAGCACGCAGCGAGAGTTTCTCCGCAGGTTCTACTACGAGGGCAACTGCCTCATGCACTCCTCGGTGCTCATGCGGATGGACCTCCGGCGCGAGATCGGCGACTTCAACCTCTCCTACCGCATGCTCCACGACTTCGACTTCTGGGTGCGTGCGGCCAAGCGCCACAACCTCCTCGTGATACGGGAGCGCCTCATCGCGATGCGCCACTTCATGAACCAGGACAACCGGGGGCGCAACTCCAGCGAGGAGACGAAGGAGAACGAGATTCGCACCTCCAACGAGTTCGCCGACATACGCGCGCACTTCTTCGAGGACATGCCGGACGACGTGCTCGTCGACGCCTTTGGCGAGGACTTCCGCCGCGCGGACTCCCGCACGCCCGAGGAGCTCGCCTGCGAGCGGGCGTTTCTGCTCTGCCGCCCGCAGGCCGCGCGGGGCGTGTGCGTCCCGCCGGCGGGACTGCGCGCGCTCGCCGCCCTCCTCGCGCACGAGGACTCGCGGCGCCTCCTTGAGGAGCGCTACGACTTCACGGTGCACGACTTCTACGAGCTCTCCGGCCGTCACGCCTACTTCGACACGACCCTCCAGCTCGCCTGGGCGCGCGAGCGCAGGGAGACGCAGGAGGAGATCAGAGCGCGGGACGCCCGCATAGCAGAGCTCAGCCGCACCGTGGGCGACCTCCAGGCCCAGGTCAGCATGCTCAACGCCCAGCTTGAGTCCCTCACCAACCTCGCCAACGAGCGCGAGGCGCGCGTCCGCGCCATGGAGGGCTCCACGAGCTGGCGGGTCACGAAGCCGCTGCGCGCACTCGGCGCGCGGCTCGACGGGGCGGGCGGCTCCCAGCGGCCCGCGAGCGCGCACAAGACCGTCTTCGTCCACGCGTTTCTCGCCGCGAACCTGGGGGACGACCTCTTTGTCCGCATGCTCTGCGCGCGCTACCCGCACGTGACCTTCCAGGTGGCCGCCACGGACGACTACCGCGAGCGCTTCGCGGACGTACCCAACCTCGAGGTGCACGCGCAGGAAGAGTTCTCCGACCTCGTGCGCGCGGCAGACGCGGTGGCCCACATCGGCGGCTGCGTCTTCGTCCAGCACCAGAAGGACTTCTCGAGCTTCTACGACACGGACCGCTTCCTGGCGGACAACTCCCAAGGCCTCGTGTGCCTTGGCGGAAACTTTGGCCCCTACCTCGACGACTCCTACCTCCAGGCCTACCGGGAGCTCTTCCGCCGCTACGCCGGCGTGACCTTCCGCGACCGCTACTCCGCGGGGCTCTTCCCCGGCTACGACAACGTGGCCTATGCCCCGGACATCGTCTTTGGCTACCCGGCGCACCAGGCCGAGAAGCGCCGCAAGGCGGTCTTTGCCCCCATCCGCATGGAGGGGCGCGAGGGGCCCTTTGGCATCTCGGCGTACGCCGACGCGTACAACGCCCTCATGGCGCAGATGGCCCGCGAGCTCATCGCGCGCGACTACGACGTGTGCCTCGTCTCCTTCTGCGAGGGACAGGGCGACGAGGAGGTCTGCGCCGCCCTCTCCGAGGCGCTTTCCCCCCATGAGCGGGAGCGCGTGCGCACCGTCTGCTACCGGGGCTCCGTCGAGGAGGTGGCCCGCGAGTTCGAGGACGCCGCGTGCGTGGTGGCCACGCGCTTCCACGCCATGGTCCTCGGCTTCGTGCACGGCTGCCGCACGCTCCCCGTGGTCTACGACCAGAAGACCGAGAAGGTCCTCGAGGACCTCTCCTACGCGCCGGCCGTCCG
>CAZCTE010000014.1:1324-5790 GCA_964501395.1 uncultured Atopobium sp. | reverse complement strand
GGAGCGCGCTCGTGCGCGACTTCCTCCTCGAGCGCGGGGTCGCCCCCCTCGAGGCGCCCTTCGAGGGCGAGCCCTGGCGCTCCCTTTCCCTCGAGGATCGTGTCCGCGAGGCGCGCTCCGCCCGTGCGTCCGGCAGGCGCGTGGTCCTTCTCGTCTACGAGCTCGAGAGCGGGGACCCGGCCACCTTCCGCTACTTTGGGTACAACGTGGCGCAGCGGCTCTCCTCGTCGCCCTCGTGGGCCGGCGCCTTCCTCTTTGTCGAGGAGATCGACCAGGCGCCCGACCTCGTGACCGAGCTCGCGGACCTCGCCTCGGCCGCCGTGCTCGTGCGCTGCCGCATACGGCCCGACCTCAACGCGCTCTGCAAGCGGCTCAAGGCCTCCGGGACGCGCCTGGCCTACCTGATCGACGACCTGGCGCTGGGGTCAAGGACCGCGCCGCGCATCCTCGAGGCCATTGCCAACGACCCCTCCAACCCCTTCGAGATCGACTTCTGGGCAGGCACCACCGTGCGCTTCCAGTTTGCCTCCCTGCTGACCGACATGGTGATCGTGCCCGGGGCCTTCTTCGCCGGACTTCTGGGGGAAGAGACCGTGCCCGTGCGCGTCCTGCACTCCTCCCTCAACGACGAGCAGGTGGAGATCGCCGAGAGGGTGACCTCGGCCCGCGGGGAGCACGAGGGCTTCGTCGTGGGGTACTTCAGCGGGTCCTCCAGCCACCAGGAGGACTTCGCCCTCGTGCGCGACGCGGTGGTCTCGTTCCTGCGCTCCTGCGACGACGCCCGGCTCGTCCTCGGGGGCTACCTCAAGGTTGACGAGGAGCTCCGCCAGCTGTGGCAGGAGGGCCGCGTGACCCTCATCCCCCGCGTTGACTACTCGACGCTGCAGTGCCTGCAGGCGGCCTGCGACGTGGTGCTCGCCCCGCTCGTGGTTGACGACTTCACCAACTGCAAGAGCGGCCTCAAGGTCTTTGAGGCGGGGGTCGTGGGAACGTGCGCCCTGGCCTCCCCCTCCTTCGCCTACGAGGAGGCGGTCGAGGACGGCGAGACCGGCTTCATCTGCCGGGAGCCCGAGGACTGGGCCCGCTCGCTCAGGCGGCTGCACGACAACCCCCAGCTCTGCCGGGCCATGGGCGCGGCCGCGCGGTCGCTGGCGCTCGAGCGCTACTGGGGGGACGCCGTGCGCTCCGAGACGGAGAACGTCCTCGACGAGCTTCTCACCTGCCCGTCACGCGCCCTCCCGCCGGCGGTCGACCGGGCCCTGGGCATGGTCAGCGTCTCCGACTGGGGCAACCCCGGCGAGGCGAGCGTCGCCTTCTCGCGCTTCTCCGGATGGCCGGATGCCCAGGGGCCGGTGCAGGTCCAGGACCCGGCGCGGTAGGGCCCGGGACGGCACGGTAGGAGTCAGGGCAGCGCGGCGCGAAAGGCCGCACGACACAAAGGGGCGGGTGGCCCGCACCGGACCGCCCGCCCCCGCAAGAACGCCAGAAAATCGCAGCGCGCGTGGCGTCCTCCTCTGCTTGACCCGTGCGCGCCTGCCCTACTCGTAGAGCGCGAGCACCTGCGGCTCCACCTGGTCCCAGGCGAGCTCGCGCGCCGTCCGGAGCCCGCCCTCGCGCAGGCGCTCCCGCAGGTCGGCGTCCTCGACGAGTGTCTCGATGAGGCGCGCGGCCTTCTCGTCCTCCCCCTGGTCAAAGAGGAGCGCGTTCTCGCCGTCCACAAGATAGGCGGCGTTTCCGCCGTTGCGCAGGACCACGGCCGCCCCGCCGGTGGCCATCATCTCCAGCGGCGGGTAGGAGAAGCTCTCCAGGACGCTCGTCTTGAGGAGGATGTGGCACTGCCGGTAGACCGCGCCAACCTCGTCGTGCGGCACCGACTGGAGGAAGCGGTCCACGCGATAGCCGGGCTTGGGCCTCCCCTTGTAGGAGAGGTACCAGATCTCGTAGCGCTCCGGGTCGAGCAGGTCCGCGATGGCAAAGCTCTCGTCGACGTTCTTGTACTCGGACGTGGAGTCGCCCTCGATGAGCACGCGGATCTTTCCGGACCAGTCCCGCTCGACGGGCGAGAAGAGCGCCGGGTTGATGCCGTTGGGGGCCAGCCGCGCCTCGTGGCCAAAGTCCGCACGAAGCCACTCCGCGCACCACGGCGAGATGGTGCAGTAGATGAGCCCCGGGTTTTCCCCGTAGGTCTTCGCGGCCTCCACGCGCAGGGGGTCGCCGGCCTCGTAGAAGCCCGTCTCCTTGTTCTGCACCAGGTAGTAGCGCCTGTCCGCGTTGGTGTAGGCCCTGATGTAGGGGACCGTCGACCACATGGTGGCGATCATCTTGTCAAAGCGCCCCCGCATGACGGCGGCGTTGCGGGAGATGACGGGGAGGCGCTCGCCCTCGACCGTGAGCCAGCGGCCGTCCGTCTCGATGTGGTCGCCCACGACCACCACGTCAAGGCCGCTGCGCCGCAGGAAGCAGGCGTGCTTGAGCGCCACGATCACGCCCCCGGAGATGGTGAGGCCTGGGAACACCAGGGCCGCGTTGGGCGTCTCCTGCGAGCGGATGAAGCCCGCGAGCGCCGTGCCGGTACCCACGGTCACGTGGTGCTCGGCGCACTCCTCGTAGGCTCGCCGCGCAAGCCGCCGGCGCAGCGAGGGGTCGTCGTGAAGGCGCGCGAGCGCCTCGTACCAGGCGTCTGCGGTGTTCTCAACCAGCAGGCCGTCCACCCCGTCCGTGATGGAGTCCGCGAGCGCGCCCACCTTGCTCGCGACGGAGGGCACCTTCACGAGCGCGGCCTCTACCCACTTGTTCTCCGACTTGGCCCGGTTGAAGACCGTGTCCGCGAGGGGAACGAGGTTGACGTCGACGAAGGAGAGCATCTTCGGGAGGTGCCTCCACGGCGAGAAGGGCTGGCGCACCACGCGGTCGCGGAAGGGCTCGAGCTCCTCGGGCAGGTCGAGCTCCCCCACCACGTGCAGCGTGACGTCCGCGTAGTCCGTCATGAGGCGCACGACGGCGGGGAGGATCATCTGGAAGTCGTCGTTATGCGTGATGGACCCGCTGAAGTACCCCAGCGCGAAGCCCGACCGGGCGGCCGCGCGCTCCCGGGCGACCTTCCAGCGGTGGCGGTCCCGGGGCTCCACGTCCTGCTCGGCGAGGGTGGGAAGGACGTCGCGCTCGTAGGCGGCCCGCTCGGAGAAGTAGAGCATCTCCTCGGAGGCCACGTTCCGGTTGACGAACACGGGCTCCACGTAGCGGCGCAGCTCGCAGGCGAGCTGCTCGGTCGTAGTGATGGCGCCGTCGCAGAGCTTGAGGGTGCGGCCCATGGCCCTCACGCCCTCGTCGTAGAGGGCCCGCTCCTCGGCGCCCATGGTGTCGAGGTAGGGGATCTGGTCGGTGTAGGCCGTGTCTATGACGAGGTCGTCGATGTCGTAGAGCACCCGCTTGTTGAGGGAGTGGGCGAGCTCGATGAAGCTTCCGACGGCATCGGTGTAGGGGCAGCGGAAGATGACGAAGGTGCGGGCTATGCGCACGTGGTCCTCGGAGAGCTCCCACGCGTTCACGATGCGCGTGGAAACCCCCGCGCTCTCGAGCTGCTCGGCCTGGTGGTCAACGCGGTACCGGATGGGATGGGGCACCGAGAAGGCGCAGCCGTTGATGAAGAGGACGTCGACGAAGTCGCTCATGTCGTCCCTGGGGGGATCCTTGGGCTTGAGGCGCCCCAGGTAGTTTCCCGCGTGGAGCCTGAGCCGGCCCGCGGCCGCCGCCGCGCCCTCCTCGCGGAGGACATAGCGGAAGTTGTCCCAAAGCTCACCAAGACGGCCCATGACCGTCCTCCTTTCTCAGCTCACCCCGTTGGGCCCACACGACCGGGCCCCGCACGGCCGGACCCACCCGGTCGGGCCCCGCGCTACGCACAGGTCAGTCGATAATAGCCGTTCCAGGGGTCGAAGTTGGGGCTGTGCGAGGGGTCGCCCGCCGCCAGCTCGGGGAAGAGCCTGAGCAGCCGCGCGGCGTCGCGCTCCCCCTCCGGGGCGGGGTCGTCACCGAGAAGCGAGCGCGGGGAGGTGAGCGTGGCCGTGGCGTAGGGCAGGTAGACGTTGCGCATGCCCTGCCCGTACGCGCGGACGAAGGCCTCCGCCAGCGCGAAGTCCGCGGTCTCAAACCCTCCCGCGAGCGGCAGCCCCGCGAGGGCGCGGGCGCTCAGCAGGCAGCACTCCGGGTTCACCACGAGCGCGTCGTACGGCCGCTGGCCGCGGCCCACGTAGCCGCCGTCGTCCTGCGGCAGGTAGCGCAGCAGGCGCCCGAGCGAGCCGTCCGGGCGCACCACCATGCCGGCGTAGTCCAGAAGGCCGTCCGCGCGCACCACGCGCGGCGCCGCGCAGAAGACGCCGGGCTGGCTTGCCTGCCCCACCAGGCGCTCGAGGGACTCGAGGTCGAGCTCGTGGTCGGGCGAGATCACGAGGAGGAGGTCCGCGGGG
>CAZCTE010000014.1:0-1224 GCA_964501395.1 uncultured Atopobium sp. | reverse complement strand
CGCGGGGCCGGCGGAGGCCGCCCCGCCCTTCTCGCCAGCGGCACGGAGCGCGAGGTCAAGCGGGGTCCCGCCCGTAGACGCCCCCGGCGGGGCACACGTCACCCGCGCGCCGCGCCGCTGCGCGTACGCGCTCAGGGCGCCCGCGGTCACGTCGCAGGTCTCGCCCGCGCAGACCACGCAGATGCTCGGCGCGGGCTCGGGCACCGGGAAGGTGGCCCGGTACGTGAAGTAGGCCCTCCCGCGCTCCACGCTCCCCCGCACGCCTGTGCGCGTCAGGTGCGCCTCGATCGCGCGCGTGCCGGCGTCCTGGGCGTAGGCCTTGGAGGCCGGGTCCGCCGCCGAGGAGCCCTCGCAGATGCGCCAGTGGTAGAGCACCTGGGGGACCCGCACCACGGGCTCGCCGAGCTCCATGACCTTGAAGGTGAGGTCGTAGTCCTGGGCGCCCTCCACCTCGGGGCCGGAGGGCTCCACGCGCGCGAGCAGGTCGCGGCGGATGGTGAGCCAGTGGATGACGTAGTTGTTCGACAGCAGGAAGCCCTCGTTTGCGCCGGGCTTGAGGAGCGGCAGCGAGGGCCGGCCCTCCTCGTCGATGTTGTCCTCGTCGCAGTAGAGCAGCCCCGCGCGGCCGCCGGACTCCCCTATCGCGCGCGCGAGCTCGGCCAGGGCGAAGGGCTCCACCGTGTCGTCGTGGTCGAGGAAGCTCACGTAGTCGCCCGTGGCGTGGGAGATGCCCAGGTTGGTGTTGCCCACGATGCCGAGGTTCTCCGAGACGTCCACGACCCTGACGCGCGGGTCTCGCACCTCGTCCAGGACGGCGCGGACCCCGGAGTCCTCGGGGCTCGCGTTCACGAGCACGAGCTCCCAGTTGCTGTAGGTCTGCGCGAGCACGCTGTCGAGCATCGCCCTCAGGAGCCGGGGCGGCGTGCGAAAGACGGGCGTGACGATGCTCATGAGCGGCCCGGCCTCGGGCACGGGCTTGGCGAGAAGCTCGGCCCTACGGCGCTCGAGCCACTCCGGGTAGCCCGGGTCCACCGACGCGTTGGAGATGCGGCTGCCGTATGCGCGCTGGTGGGCGCGCCGCCTCAGCACGCCGACGAAGGCGTGGCAGCCCTCCGCGAGAAAGAGGAGGGGCCCGCGGCCAACGGGGACGCAGACGGCGTACTCGTCCACGAGCCAGCTCTCCCCGTCGAGCATGAGACGGTGATGGGCGAGGAGCTTCCCGTC
>CAZCTE010000013.1:10638-14067 GCA_964501395.1 uncultured Atopobium sp. | reverse complement strand
TGGCCGGTCTGGTAGAGCTGCCCCCTGAGCGAGGTGACGCCCTTGTTCGTGCGCAGCACAAACTGCGAGGCGAAGTTCCCCAGGCACACGATGACGTCGGGCCAGATGGAGCGAATCTGCTCGCGCAGGAAGGGCGAGCAGGCCTCGATCTCCTCGGGCCTGGGGTTGCGGTTTCCGGGCGGGCGGCACTTGACCACGTTGGCGATGTAGATCTCCTCGCGCGTGAGACCCGCGCAGGAGAGCAGCGAGTCGAGCTTGTGCCCCGCGGCCCCCACGAAGGGCTCGCCCTGGAGGTCCTCGTTGCGCCCGGGGCCCTCGCCCACGAACATCACGCGCGCCCGGGGGTTGCCCACCCCAAAGACGAGGTTCGTGCGCGTGGCGCCGAGCGGGCAGAGCTGGCAGTCGCCCATGAGGTCGCGGATCTCCTGAAGCGTGACCTCCCTCGGCTTCTGGTGGTCGTGCCCGGGAATGCTCATGACGGCCATGAGGTCGAGCCCCCTTCTCTCCGCGGCGGTGGTACGTCGGCCGGCGGCGCGGCCGTGGGCCCCGCACTCACCAGCCTCGCCCCCGCTAGGTGTAGATCTTCTCAAGGCGCATCCCAAAGTCGCAGACAACCTCGTAGTTGATGGTGCCGCGCAGCCGGGCCATCTCGTCGGCGCCTATCCGCTCGTCGCCGTCCGACCCAATGAGCGTCACCACGTCGCCGTACTCCACCGGACCGTTGGGCCGATAGGAGCGCGCGCTGTTCACGTCCACGGCAAACATGAACTGGTCCATGCAGATGTTGCCCACCTGGCGGCAGCGGCAGCCGTTCACGAGCACCTCCATGCCGTTGGAGAGCTCGCGGGCCAGGCCGTCCGCGTAGCCGATGGGCACCGTGGCGATCTGGATGTTCTTCCTGGGCACGCGGTACGTGAGCCCGTAGCTGACGCCGTCCCCCACGTCGGGGTAGACCACGCGCACCACGCGACCGCGCACGCTCATGACCGGCTCGAGGTCGATGCGCGGGCGAGTGGCCTCGGCCGGGTGCAGGCCGTAGAGGCCAATCCCCACGCGGCACATGTCGAAGTGACACTCCGGGTGGAGGATCGTGCCGGGCGTGTTGTCGCAGTGCACCAGGCCCGTGTCCAGGCCGGCGCCCCGCAGCGCCTCCACGGCCTCGCGGAAGCGGTTGAGCTGGAGGGCAAAGTCCCAGTCGTCGAGCGTGTCGGCCGTGGCAAAGTGCGTGAAGGTCCCGGCGCACTCGAGGCCGCGGTGGAAGTCGATGGTGCGCCGGAGCTCCACCGCGTCCTGCCTTCGCACGCCTATGCGCGTCATCCCGGTGTCTATGGCCAGGTGGTAGCCGGCCACGCGGCCCTGCGCGGCGGCGGCCTCCCCCAGGGCCAGGGCAAAGTCGGCGGTGTAGACCGCGGGCATGAGGTCGTAGGCCACGAGCGTGTCCACGCAGTCCACGGGGGGCTCGGAGAGCACGAGGATGGGCCACCCGATGCCCGCCTCGCGCAGGGCCACGCCCTCGTTCACGGTGGCCACGGCAAACTGGTCGGCACCGGCGGCGTGCATGGCCTTGGCGCAGGGGACCGCCCCGTGGCCGTAGGCGTCCGCCTTGATCACGCACATCATCTTGACGCTGCGACCAAGCTGACGGCGGAACGCGGCGGTGTTCCTTCTCAGGGCGCCCAGGTTGACCTCGACCCACGACCAGCGCGTCGACGGACTGGCGATCCTTCTTCTCTCCACCTTGGTCACCTCCGAGAAACGCGGGCTACGCGGCGCCCTGGCCGTCCTGGTAGGTCACGTGCTGCTCCACGGCGTCCACCGCGAGCCCGATGACGTCTATGAGGTCGGTCGCCATGACGGCGCGCGAGCCCACGCGCTCCGCCGCCAGGGTGCCCGCGTAGCCATGAATCTCGCACACGTACGCGGCGAGCAGCGTGAGGTCGGTCCCCTCGTCGCGGCACTGCGCAAGCGCCGAGACCAGCATGCCGGCAAGGACGTCCCCCGAGCCGGCCGTCGCAAGGGCGGAGGAGCCGGGCTTGGGCAGGACCGCCTGCTCCACGCTCACGCAGCCCGTGGCCGTGCCCTTGGTCACCACGACGAGCTCAGAGCCGCCGTCCGCCCAGACGATCCTGCGGGCCAACGAGAGCTGGTCGGAGAGCGAGCTCGGCGGGTCCTCGGCCTGCCCCACGAGCCGGCCGAGCTCCCTGCGGTGCGGCGTGAGCACGAGGGGCGCCTCGCGACGCGTGACCTCGGGGAAGTCCGGCAGCTTGCCGCTGGTGAGGCGCGAGAGGCAGTTGAGGCCGTCCGCGTCCACCACGAGCGGCACGTGGGCGTCGAGAAGCGCGGAGACCACGGCGGAGGTCCCGCCTGAGACGCGCATGCCGGGGCCCACGAGCACGGCGGACGCGCTCTCGGCAAGCTTGGCGACGATCTCGGCGGCCTCCGTGGAGATCGTGCCCTCGGGATCCTCGGGGAGCGGGACCACGGGGACCTCCAGAAGCTGGGTCTGGGCCACGAGCGCGGCGGACGCGGGAACGGCGAGCGTCACGTAGCCCGCCCCCATGCGCGCCGCGGCGCGCGCCGCCATGATGGCGGCTCCGGGGAACCGGCGCGACCCGCCCACCACGAGCACGGTGCCGCGGGAGAACTTGTCCACCGACGTCGAGGGCGCGGGAAGGATGCCGAGGTAGTCCGCCAGGTCCGTGCGCCAGGCCACGGGGTCGGCGTCCACCACGAGCCGCTCGGTCTGCTCGGCGAGCGGGGCCACCACGATGGCGCCGCAGACGTCGCGCCCGTCGTCGGCGAGAAGCCCCGGCTTGAGGGCGAGCATGGTGACGGTCATGTCGGCGATCACGCAGGCACTGCCGGCGTGGCCTGTCTGGCTGGAGAGGCCGCTCGGCACGTCGACCGAGACCACGCGGGCCGGGCATGCGTTCACGCACTCAATCCAGATGTCAAAGGGGGCGCGGACGTCCCCGTGGAAGCCCGTGCCCAGCATGCAGTCGAGCACCACGTCGCAGGTGTCGAGCAGGGCCTCGAGCTCGTCACGCGAGGGCCCCACCGTCATCCGCACGCCGGACTTGATCGCCGACTGGGCAACCTGCCTCGCGAGGTCGCCGACGAGCCCGTCGGGCTCGATGGGGGTCACCACCTGGACGTTGACGCCCCTCGAGTGCAGCGCCTCCGAGGCGACCCAGCCGTCGCCGCCGTTGTTGCCCAGACCCACGAGCACGACGACGTTGTCCACGTCGCCGAGCTCGAGGACCTCCTGGGCGGCGGCGTAGCCCGCCCGGTGCATGAGCTCGGAGACGCTCACCCCCTCGCGCGTGAGGGCGACCTCCACGGCCTTGACGTCTTCGTTGTTGAGTACGGGCTGCATATGCGATCACTCCTTGGAAGGGGCCGGTGCTGTCTCGTGGTCGGCGGCGGGCG
>CAZCTE010000013.1:0-10538 GCA_964501395.1 uncultured Atopobium sp. | reverse complement strand
ATATGCGATCACTCCTTGGAAGGGGCCGGTGCTGTCTCGTGGTCGGCGGCGGGCGCCGGGGCGTCCGAGAGGGGCTTCGCGTCGGCGGCGGGCGCCTGGGCGCCGGCAGAGGGCTCCGCCGCGCCGTCCAGACCCGCGAGGGCGTCCTCCTGGACGCGCTCGAGCTCGTCGAGGATGGAGCGCGCCTCCTTGAACGAGGTGGCGAGCGCGCGGGCCGCCTCGTCCTTGGCCGGGGGCGCGGGGCGGGCGTCGTCGGTCACCGCCAGGGCGTTGGCCACCGCCACGTCGTGGGTGTGCGAGATGGAGAGCGCGATCTCCCGGATCCCCTGCTCGCGCGCCACCTCGGCGGCACGCCCCACAAGAAGCGCCCGCGGGCGGCCGGACTCGTCGCGCGTCACGGAGACGTCCTTGAGGCCGATGCCGCTGGAGAAGCCGGTCCCCAGCGCCTTGAGCACGGCCTCGCGCGCCGCAAAGCGCGCGGCGTAGTGCTCGGCGGGCCGGGCGCACCTGTCGCAGTACGCGCGCTCCTCGTCCGTGAAGACGCGCCTCGCAAAGTTGGGACGCCGCTCGAGAACACGCTCCATCCGCGCGATCTCGAGCATGTCAACGCCAATCCCCGCCGGCATGGCTACTCCACCGTGACGGACTTGGCCAGGTTGCGGGGCTTGTCCACGTCGCAGCCGCGCGCCCGCGCCACGTAGCGCGCGAGCATCTGCAGGTGCACCACGGCAACGATGGGCACGAGCAGCTCGTCGCTCACCGGCGGGATCCAGAGGACGTGCTCCACGAGCGCGGCCACGTCCTCGTCGCCGTCCGTGGCCACGGCCACGCACGCCGCCCCGCGGGCGATGACCTCCTGGATGTTGGAGACCGTCTTGTCGTGCACGCGGTCCGCCGGGACGATGGCCACCACCGGGAAGCCCGGCTCGAGCAGGGCGATGGGCCCGTGCTTCATCTCGCCCGCCGGGTAGGCCTCGGCGTGCAGGTAGCTGATCTCCTTGAGCTTGAGGGCCCCCTCGGCCGCCGTCGTGGCGTTGACGCCCCTGCCCAGAAAGAGCGCGGAGCGGGCCCTCCTAAAGAGCGCGGCGGCGCGCTTGTCCTGCCAGGAGCGCGAGATCACCTCGCGGATGAGGTCCGGCAGGGCGCGGAGGTCGCGGTAGTGGCGCTCCACCTCGGGGCGGTCCATCTGCCCCTTGGCCTGCGCCAGCCGCAGGGCCAAAAGGGCGCTCGCCACCATCTGCGCCGTGTAGGCCTTCGTCGAGGCCACGCAGACCTCGGGCCCCGCCTGCACGTAGAGCACGCCGTCGGCCTCGCGGGCCGCCGTGGAGCCGAGCACGTTGGTGACGGCGAAGATCCGGCAGCCCATGCCCCTCATGCGCCGCGCCGCCGTGAGGGTGTCCGCCGTCTCGCCGCTCTGGGTGATGATCACGCAGAGGGTGTGCGGCGTCACCATGACGTCCTGCTCGTAGTTGAACTCGGAGGCGTAGTCGCAGATGACGGGCACCTTCGCCCAGGTCTGGATCAGGGTGCGCGCGATGAGCCCCACGTGGTAGGACGTGCCGCAGGCAATGAGGTAGACGAGGTCCACGTCCGCGAGGTCCTCCTCGGACATGGAGAGCTCGTCGAGCAGGACGCCCTTCTCGCCCAGGCGGTCGGAGAGCAGGCGCTCGATGGCCTCGGGCTGCTCGGCGATCTCCTTGGCCATGAAGTCCGCGTAGCCGCCAAGGGTTGCCGCGGAGGCGTCCCAGTCGATGGTGATGACCGAGGGGGCGTCCACGCAGGCGCCGTCCTCGTCGTAGACCGTCACCTCGCCCGACGCCCGCAGGCGGGCGACCTGGCCGTTCTCGAGCTGGATCACGCGGGAGGTCACGCCGGCGAGCGGGGTCACGTCGGAGGCCGCGAAGGCGCCCTCGGGGGTTGACGCCACCACCAGCGGGGAGCCGTTGCGCGCGCAGACGATCTCGTCCGGGGCGTCCGCGCAGGCCACGGCTATGGCCCACGACCCCTCGAGCCTGCGCACGGCATGGCGCACGGCCTTCACGAGGTCCCCCTTGCAGGGGCCCGCCCAGGCGTCCTCAATGAGGTGGGCAATGACCTCGGAGTCGGTGTCGGACACGAGTGCGTGCCCGTTGCGCGCGAGGTAGGAGCGGACCTCGCGGAAGTTCTCGATGATGCCGTTGTGGACGATGGCGATGCGCCCCGAGCAGTCCCGGTGCGGGTGGGAGTTCCGGTCCGTGGGGGCGCCGTGGGTGGCCCAGCGCGTGTGCGCGATGCCCGTGGTCCCCACGAGGTTGGCGGTCTCGCAGCGCTCGCGCAGCACGGAGACGCGGCCTGCGCACTTCACGCCGTGCAGGGCGCCGTCCGTGCCCACGACCTCGACGCCAGCCGAGTCATAGCCGCGGTACTCGAGGGCGGAGAGCCCCTCGAGAAGGTGGCCCACCGCCTGGTCCCTGCCAACGTACCCCACGATTCCGCACATGCGCCCTCCCTCAAGCCCGGTGCGCCTAAGCTGCCCTTGAGTCAAGCACCTTATTGTAGCAGTGCCCTGTGACTTCCCCGCGCCCTAGGCCCGGTGCGGCTCCAGGGCCTTGAGCACGAGGGCGTTGGCCTGCTTGCAGAGCTCCTTCGTGGGGGCCTCCGCGAGCGTGCGCACCAGGGGCTCGGTGCCGGAGGCGCGCACGAGCACGCGCCCGCTGCCGGCGAGAAGTTCCTCCGCCTCCCGCACGGCCGCCTTGACGGCCTCGTCGCCCATGGCCGCGTCCTTGTCGGCCACGCGAACGTTGACGAGCTCCTGCGGGTAGAGCTTCACGGGGGCGCAGAGCTGCGAGAGCTTCTCGCGCTCGGCGCAGTAGACCTCCATCACGCGCAGCGAGGTCATGATGCCGTCACCCGTGCGCTCGATGTCGCCGAAGATGATGTGGCCGGACTGCTCACCGCCCAGGCTGTAGCCGTTCTCGCGCATGCAGGCATAGACGTTCTTGTCGCCCACGGCGGTGGTCTCGTAGGAGAGGCACGCCTCGTCGAGGGCCTTGAAGAGCCCGTAGTTGCTCATGACCGTGGGCACCACGGTCCCCGCGGCAAGCCTGCCGTGCTTGTTGAGGTACACGCCGCAGATGTAGAGGATCAGGTCGCCGTCCACGACGTTGCCCGCCTCGTCCACGGCAATGCAGCGGTCCGCGTCGCCGTCGTAGGCAAAGCCCACATCGAGCCCCTGCTCCACCACGTGGCGGCGCAGGCGGTCGATGTGCGTGGAGCCGCAGTCCACGTTGATGTTGAAGCCGTCCGGGCTGTTGTTGATCACGCGCACGTCCGCGCCCAGCGCGTCAAAGACGGGCTTGGCCACGGAGGACGCGGCCCCGTTGGCGCAGTCCAGGCCCACCTTCACGCCCTGGAGCGAGAAGTTCGCGCTGGCTATGAGGTGCGCGATGTAGCGGTTGCGGCCCTGCATGTAGTCGATGGTGGCGCCGATGGCGTCGCCGGTGGCCAGCGGCACATCGAACTCGTCGTCGATGTAGGACTCGATGAGCTCGAGGACGTCCTCGTCCATCTTGTAGCCCTCGCCGTTGACGAGCTTGATCCCGTTGTCCTGGTAGGGGTTGTGGCTCGCGGAGATGATGATGCCGCAGTCAAAGCGCCCGTCCACCGTCTCGTAGGCAACGCCCGGCGTGGGGATGACGTGCAGCAGATACGCGTCGGCGCCGGAGGCCACCAGGCCCGCCACGAGGGCCGACTCAAACATGTAGCTCGACCGGCGGGTGTCCTTGCCCACCACCACGCGCGCCTTCCTGCCCTGCCGGGCGCCGTAGTACCAGCCCACAAAGCGGCCGATCTTGAAGGCGTGCCCGACGTCGAGGCCCTCGTTGGCGCGGCCACGGAACCCGTCGGTGCCAAAGTACTTCATCTCGCTCCCTCCAACCGGTGCGGGGACTCTCTTTGCGAGTACATCCTAAAGTGCGCGGGCCCGAGTATGTTGCACCAAGGCCGAAATACGCAAAAAGGGCCCGCCGCTCGTGCGACGGGCCCCAAGCCATCTGCTCCTGGCAGGCTGGCGGAGGTTAGCGCTTGGAGAACTGCGGGCGCTTGCGGGCCTTCTTGAGGCCGTACTTCTTGCGCTCGACCGCGCGGGCGTCACGCGTGAGGTAGCCGGCCTTCTTGAGGTCCTCACGGTACTCGCCGGCGTCGAGAAGCGCGCGGGCGATGCCCAGGCGCAGGGCGCCGGCCTGGCCGTTGATGCCGCCGCCCTGGCAGTTGGCGAGCACGTCGAAGCGCTCGGCCGTCTCGGTGAGGCGCAGCGGGGCAACGGCGTTGTCAACGAGCTGCTGGCGGCCGAAGTACTGGGCGGCGTCGCGGCCGTTCACGATGACCTTGCCGGTGCCGGGGACCAGACGGACGCGGGCCACGGCCTCCTTGCGGCGGCCGGTGCCGGTGTAAACAACGGAGTTCTCAGCCATCGGTTAGGCCCTCCAATCGATCTGGACGGGGTTCTGGGCCGCGTGCGGGTGCTCGGGGCCGGCGTAGACCTTGAGCTTCATGCCCTGCTTGCGGCCGAGGGTGGTCTTGGGGAGCATGCCCTTGACGGCGTGCTCGACAACGCGCTCGGGGTGCTTCTCCATGGCCTCGCGGAAGCTCTCGAGCTTGAGGCCACCGAGGTAGCCGGAGTAGCGCCAGTACTGCTTGCTCTCGGCCTTGGCGCCGGTGAGCACGACCTTGTCGGCGTTGATCACAACGACGAAGTCGCCGGTGTCGGCGTTGGGCGTGTACTGCGGCTTGTTCTTGCCACGGAGAATCGTGGCGGCCGTGGTGGCAAGACGACCGAGGGTGGCGCCCTCAGCGTCGATGAGCACCCACTTGCGCTCGACCTCGCCGTTCTTGGCGAACTGAGTCGACTTCTTCACTTGACTCCTCCTACGTACCTGCGTGATGACGACCTCTGGACAGGCCGTCGTGCTTTCTATTCAGAGATTACGGGGCTCTGTGGAAAAGCTGTAAGAGTATAGCGCATCGCATGCGTCGCGAGCGGGCGTTTTTCTCGTCCACACCGCGTTCAAATGACGGGCCGCCGGGCGCCCTACTCCCCGTTGAGGAAGGCGTCGATCTCGGCGAGCCGCGCCTCCGTCTGGCGGCGCCCGGCGAGGTAGAGCGCGAGCAGGGTCTCGCCGTCCTTGGTGGTGGACCCCACGCGCACCGGCTCCTCCGGCGCCACCACGAGGCAGCTGCCCTCGCGCTCGAGCTGCCACAGGCGCTCGCGCTGGGCGTTGTAGCGCTCCCCGCGCGTCCGCAGGGCCTCGAGGTAGTAGGGGTAGCGGTCGTAGCGGTGGGACCTGAGCGCCAGGGCCTCGCTGCCCGCGCCGCGCTCGTAGGTGCGGTCCTGGGTGAGCACCACGAGGGCGCGCTCCGCCGGGACGTGGCCCTCCACCTCGCGCGCGCCAGGCAGGCCCATCGCCGTCTCAAAGGGGATGGAGTCCGTGGTGCCACCGTCGAGGTAGCGGTGCCCGTCGACCTCCACGATCCGGGAGACGGCGGGGAGCGACGCCGAGGCCCGCACCTTGACGAGGTCTTCCGGGTAGCGGTGGACGGGCAGGTAGTCCGGCGTGCCAAAGGTCACGTCCGAGACCACGACCCACAGGGGCAGCTCCTCGTCCCGCTCGTTGAAGGTCTCCTCGTCGCAGGGGTCAAGGCGGTGCTGGACCTCCTCGTACATGAAGTCCGCGCCGGCCACGTCGCCCGTCGTGGCGAGCGACCACAGAGACATGAAGCGCCGGTCATCGCGGAAGGCCAGGATGTCGCGCATGGTGCGGCCAATCTGGCGCGAGCGGAAGTTCGAGGCGTTGATCGCCCCCGCCGAGACGCCCCAGACGCTCGAGAAGCCCGTGAGCCCGCGCTCCTGGAGCACGTCGAGGACGCCCGCGGTGAACATGCCGCGAAAGCCGCCGCCCTCGAGCACGAGCGCCGGCACGCTGGTCTTCTCAGCTGACATGAAACCTCCCCCGTCGTGGGCCCGCCGTCTCGCGCGCCCTGCCATCAGACGGTACCCCAAGCCGCGGCCGCAGGGAGGTCGCGCCGCCGCGCGACGCACAAAAAAGCGCCGGGACCGCGAGGCCCCGGCGCGAAGCGTGCATGGTGGAGGTGCGGAGAGTCGAACTCCGGTCCAAAGCAGACCCCTGACAGGTGTCTCCAGGCTCAGCCACCGGTTAGGTCTCGGATGCCGCGCACCCGGTTGCCCGCGCTTGGCATCCCAGCCGGTTCGGTCTTATCGGGCGGCATACCGACCACGTCCGCCCGAGCATCTCCCTAAGATGACACCGCACCGGGGGCGGGAGCAATCCCCGGATTGGCGCGCCTGCTAATTAATTAAGCGGCGAGAGCCAGCTGAGGCTCATAAGAGTAATCGTCGTCAATTCAATTTGACGGTACCCCTGTTTAACGTGGCGAGGAGACCACGGCCTGCTGCCCATCTCAGACCCACCCTGTCGAAACCAGTCACCCCCACGAGTGGAATGGAAGGACCGCCACCATGCGGCTGTCAACGTACGGGCCGCGAGCGGCCGTGGCGGATATTCTACCCGTTTGCTGTGCGCCGCAGACGCGGCGTTTGGGAACGCGGCTTCGGCGCTGTGTGGCGCGGTGCCGCTCCGCCTCCGCTCTGCTCACCGCGGCTTCCGTCGAGTGTACGATTCTCGGGATCAGGTGTACTCATTCCGAAATCGGGTGTACCCGGCTTGCGTACATTTGGCGCGGTTTCCCGTCCAGTGTACGCATCTAAGAATCAGGTGTACGCGACTCGGGCCGATAAGTGCGTCATGTGTACGCATATGCGCCGAATCCCGGTCGAGTGTACCCGGCGGTGCGTACACTCAATCGCGCCCCCATCGAGTGTACGATTTCCGGGATCGAGTGTACGCGCCCCAGCGGCATACCTAGGCACCTCATCGGCTATATGCGCTTTGAGGCCAGGTGCATCCACCGCGCCGCCGGCCAGGCAGCAACCGTAGGACAGCCGAATCGCGGGCCCTGACCGGTCGCGCTGAGCCTAGACCAGAGGCGTTGCGTGGTCCTGCGAACGCAGGCGCCGCCCGCTCTTCGAATGCGAGCGGGCGGCGCCTTGGGTGACACAAATCAGAGCGGGCTCAGAGCAGCCGAGAAGAACTACCTGCTCATGCGCCGCCGCAGGACGAACCCAGCAGCGACCAGGGCCACCCCTCCGGTCATCGCGCCGACAACCGGCAGGTAGGACGTGTCGTCACCGGTAGCGGGGAGCTCGGGCTCGTCGGTTTCCTCAGTCTCGGTGGGCTGCTCGGGCGTGATGGTGTCGCTCGGCTCCTCGGCGTCCGTGGGCTCCTCAGACTCGACGGGCTCCTCGGTGTCCGCGGGCTCCTCCTCATCCGGATTCACCGGATCGGTTTCTTCGGGATCTTCGGGATCTTCGGGCTCTTCTGTCTCGTCCTCCGGCTCATCCGGCACATCCGGATCTTCGGGCTCGTCTTCGGGCTCGTCTTCGGGGTCATCCGGGTCTTCGGGCTGCGTGGGCTTACTAGGCTTGTCTGGCTTGTCTGGCGTGCCAGGCGTGTCAGGCTCCTCAACTTCATCCTCGACAAGCTCCCAGCCGGCGTAAACGATCGTCCAGTTATCCGTCAGACCGCTCGTGAAGTCAAACTCCTCGGTGCACTCGGCATCGACGTACCAGCCAGTGAACTCCCAGCGCATGCCCTCCTCGGTGCTCTCGCGCACCGGGTCACTGGTCGGAGTCTCTGCAGTGCCCTCGTACGCGATGGTGTCCTGCGTCTCCGGCAAATTCGTTACAGAATCGTCGTCAACATTGGCATCGAAGGTGAGGCCCACGAGCGGCGCGTAGACGTAGGTTCCCCCACAATTGAAGCTGTAAGGGTGCTCGCTGGTCGCATCGAGGTAGTCATCGCAGGTGCCAATGCAGGCATATGCCATGGCTCCGTAGTTATCTTCGTCGGCCGTATACTTCACCGTACCATTTGCCCAGTCGTACACATGATGCGAAAGCTGGGCTTCCGTGAGCGATCCGATCTTTGCATTATCAGAACCCAAAATATCGGACGTGCTGGTTACGTTATCATCTTCGAACAGATCAGCGTCGTTGTCGCTCGACGTGGTCTCAGCGTTACCACGCGCGTAGTCACTCGTCATAAAGGGGTTGAGCAGCAGCGTATGGGAGGCGGTCCCGGCGATCGTAGCGCTCGTGAGAACCGCTTCGGTGTTGCTCTTGAGGTTGTCCTCAGCGTTTGAATTCAGGTCGTAGGCAACGACGGTCGTGCCATCTGTGGTCACGACGGAACCCTTACGCCCCACAGCGCCCAGCCACGCGGAGCCGTCCTGCGTGGTGGATGTGCAGTTATCAACCGTGAGCGTTTGGCTGTTCAGCCACAAATCGCCGGCGGTGTAGCTCAGCAAGTTCTCACCATTGCAGAGAATATCGACCGTGCAGTTGGTAAGCGAGGAGTCCTTCGACTGGATATAGACACCCGCATAGCCGTTGTGTTCGATATCGAGCGTGGAATCGGTCATCTCGAAGCCGATGCAGGAAAGAGCGTGCCCTCCGCGGTTGCCGTTCATTTGAATAGTCGAATTCTCAACAATCCAGTAACCGCTGTTGCAGGCGTTGCCGAGGTTGTTATTCACCATGATGGTGGAATTCGTGACGTAGATGTTCACGTTGTTGATAGCAAACCCGCCAGCACTGTTATCGCTGAAGTCAATGGTAGAGTCCTCGATGTAGATAGCATCGTAACCGGTCTTGTTGTCGCCCGAGTAGAAGCAGTTGATGTTGCTGCTGTCGGTGCTCGAGCCGGTTGCGGACATCGATGAGCCATTCACGAGTTTGAGCACGGAGCCGGCGTACATGGCATAGCTCCAGCCGTTTTTGTTGTTCACAGTGGAGATGTCGCAATTATCAAAGGTGACAGCACCATCGCTGCCGTACAGCCCGAGGAACTGGCCATTGTAGCCCTCAGCGGAAAGCTTGCAGTCGTAGAGGTTGATGTCGCCGCTGTAGAAGTAGATGGCAGCATCATAACCAGCGGAGGTGGTCTTGGTGGCACCCTCAGCGGTCACGAACGTGCAGTTCTTGAATTCGACGTTACCGCTAATCCACAGCTTGGTAACCACTTCACCATTGTAGGAGATGCTGTTGCCGTTCGCGTCGGTTTGCGTACCGCTAATTTTCACGGTCTCACCTGACAGATTGAACGTGCAGTTCTCAAACACAATGGGATCATCGCTGTTCTGGTTAGCGATCATGAGCGCTTGGCCGTCGCCAACGTTGAAGACTGCATCGCTTTGACCGTCTGAGATGATGTTCACGCCATCCGCGAGCCCGTATTCCGTTTGCTCGGCTGAATCCGTGTCGTCAGCCCACGCGATGCCAGGCGCGACGAGGCCGAGCGCAGCCACGAGAAGTGCAGCCACAATCCCAAGAAGACCCGCTCTCCGTTTTCCTATCGCTTTCACAATTCCCCTTCCTTTCCTCGTTTACCGATTACCAAAGCGCCGGCTGTGTGCTCGACCCCTAGAATCTGCAAGTGGGCGTGATACGAGTCGACCGGGCGGCGTCTCCCGCAACGCCGAGTTCCCATGTCAAGGGGTGACGGCGAGCGCGGTGACGCGTGCACCAGTGCCCTTGCCAACGCTTTCCATGACCTTGCTTCCTTTCTCGATCGTCCATGCCATTTCGGCATCCACGTGCAGTCCGTCGCCCACCCGACGTCAGGGGGACGAATCCGGAGCCCTCACCACGCGGTACGAGCTGGGGATCTGGCCACCGTCCTCGCCAAAGCGCATCTCCACGGAGACGTATCCGCGGCGCCTGAGGTCGGCGATCCCGCGGTCGACGGTCTTGACGTTGCATCCCACGAGTTCGGCGAGCTGCCGCTTGGTGCAGCACGCCTCGCCCTTGAGCTCCGTCTCCTCCTCCAGGTAGCGAAGGAGCAGCTCCTGGGTCCCGGTGAACTTGTGGCGCTTGCGCCCGCGCCTGCGCGGGGCCTCGGCCGTCTCGGCAGATTCAGAGGTCATGGGTAATCACCTCCCAAGCGCTCGAATGGCAAGGGAGGGCGTCTGCGCGCGGAACATCGCGCGCTGGAACCTCACGCGCTCAAACACGGCCATGACGTCGTGTGTCGGCGTCTCAGGAACATTTCCGCGCACTGCCGCACCCCCTCACGAGTCATCCAAATAGCGGACAATTTGGGAGGGGGCGTGCGGTACTATCTACTTGCGTTCGGACCTGAAACGTAGCTGGCGTCTTTCGCGACACAGACCTGAACAGGGCGCCTGCCCAAAAGGTCCGCGTTTTGGACGATTTCCGGGAGTCTCAAAGAATTTACGTGCCACTTAGCCGTCAGCTTCGGCGGCGTCGGCCGCTTCTGCAGCCCTCGCCTCTCGCTCACGCGCGGCCCAGCGCGAGAAGGTCGAGCGCGAGACTCCACATCGGCGGGCTGCCTCCGAGCACGAGATGGCTCCGGCCTCGAACAGCTCCAGAGCCTGGTCAAAGCCCTCCGGCCGCTCGATCCGGG
>CAZCTE010000012.1:0-14326 GCA_964501395.1 uncultured Atopobium sp. | reverse complement strand
TAGGGGTACGCAGCGGGCAGGAGTGCACAACAGGCGGGGGCGTGGCGAGAAGGACCGTCGGGCGGACGAGGGCGGGGGCGCGGCCGAGTGCAAGCGGACGCGGACGGAGGAAGCCGGACTCGCCAGGCACGACGCCGAGGCCTCGCCAGCTCATCACGCCCTTACGCCACGACCCAGAACCTGTCCGCCGGCCGGATCCCAAAGCCCATCGAGCGCTCCAGGGCGAGCGAGGCGTCGTTCTCGGGCCAGACCTCGGCCCAGGGGGTGCCACCGGCCTCCAGCGTGCGGGCCACCTTCGCCGCGGTCAGGGCGGTCCCCCACCCCTGGCGCCGGTGGTCCTCCTGCACCTGGAGCGCGCCCATGCAGCCCTCCGCATGCTCGCCCACGAAGCCCACGAGCCTTCCCTGCTCAAAGCCGCCGAGAAACGCACCGGCCTCAAGATGCGCCTCGAGCTCGCCGGGCGAGAAGTACTCGGGGTGGTCGTAGCGCTCGCGGATGAGGTCGGCGTAGGCGGGGGTGAGCACGCGGATGTCGCGCGGGCCGGACGTCTTGGAGGCGAGGGTTCGCGTGTCACGCGAACCACCCGCCGCGGGGGCCTCCCCACGCCACACCGCCACGTGGCACGCCCGTGCCTGGCCGCCCGTGGCCCGGGCCACCTCGCGCGCGAGCTTGCGGTCGCCGCACACCATGGTCACGCCCGCGCCCGGCCCCAGACAGGTGAGCGCGCGACGCAGGGCCGCCCGCGACGGTCCCATGACCAGGCGATGCCCGCCAAAGAGCTCCACCACCACCGCGTCCCGCGAAGCCAGCAGCACCTCACCCAGACCGCGCCTGAGGCACTCCGCCAGGGGAAACGCCACCTCGCCGGCCTTCTCGGCAAAGCGCAGGGCAAGCTCGCGGCGCACCTCGGGCCCGGCGGCCGTGGCGTCCATGACAAAGGAGAGGCGCTCCGCGAGCATCTTCTGCCCCTCGGGACCGGGATGGTCCGAGCCGTCGGCCAACAGCACGTCAAGGCGATCAGCGTCCAGGAGCGCCGAGCCGTCCACGACCCGCATGCCGGGATGCTGCGCGGCCGCGCGGCGGATGAGCTCGTCCACCCGCTCCCAGCAGCTGCGCGCGTGCGTGGGGTAGACGTCCTCCGTGTGCGGCAGGCACGTGAGCACCCACACGGGCACGTCCGGGAAGGCCTCCGCGACCTCGTAGAGGTAGGTGCGAATCTCCGGCCACACCCGCGACTCCTGGCACGGCTCAAAGCGGTAGTTGGCGCCAAACTCCACCACCACGGCGGCCGGGCGCACCCGCTCGGCCAGCCCGGCGAGCGACCCCACCTGGAAGACCTGGGCGCCCACCCCCTGGTTCACGAGGTCGAGTCCCAGGTGGTCCGCCAGACGCGCGGGCCAGGTGAGCCCCGGGTCCCCGCCCACGAAGCCCTGGGATATGGAGTCCCCAAGAACAACAAGCTGCTCGCGGGCGTCCACGGGTGTGAGGTAGCTGCCGTCGGAGCGGACCTCGCGCACGGAGCAGGAGGTGAGGCAGGGCAGCCACACGCGCACGCGGTGCGGCACGCCCATGCCCGGCAGGCGCAGGAGGCCGGGCTCGGGGGCGTCGGACGGGTCGTCGAGCAGGAACGCGAGGACGTCCCTCTCGTCCGGGAGGGCAAGCGGAAGGTGCCGGCCGTCGATCTCCACGCCCACCCCATCGTAGGGCGGGCGCGGGCCGGCCGGGTGGCGCTCGACGTCCGCGATGACGGAAAGCGAGCTCTGCGGCGGCTCGTCCATGCGGAGGTCCAGCTCCACGATGGTGGCGTCCGTCTCAAACTCGAGGCAGATGCCGGCCGTGCACGCGGCCATCTTGCGAAAGACGCCCGGGTGCCAGGCGCGCACGCTGCCGAGCGCGCGAACCTGCTCCGGGGCAAAGCGCACGGGGCGGACCCAGCCGCCCGCCTGAGCTTCGGTGCCAAGGGCGCCGTGCAGCAGGTCGGCCGCGCGCACGCAGATGTCAAGACCCATGTGGTTCCTCTTGCGGGTGACGGTGGTTTCGGAGAGACCCATTGTACCGGGGCGACGGGGCCGGGCGGCGAGAGCTCAGGCGAGAACCCGGGCGAGAAGTCCGGACCGGCCCCCGCTACTCCCCCTCGGCGATGGCCTCGTAGAACTCCTCGCCGTCGTCGAGGCGCAGGACGAGCACCTGCCCGATCCCCGCGCCCGCCGCGGCGCAGGCGTCGATGTCCCAGCGGTCCGGCCCCACGCGCACCATGCGGGCGCGGCCGTCCTCCCCCACCGGGTCGCGGTCCAGCTCGTAGGCGATGTCCCGCAGGTAGGGCGTGGGCGTGTGCCCGGCTATCACCACGGGGCCGGAGCCGTCCTCGCCGGAGAGGCCCCTCGGCTCGCCCCAGAACTCCTCGCGGATCCACGTCAGGTCCTCGGGGTCCTGCGCCGAGAAGAAGGCCTCGACGCCGGCGTCGTCCCACGAGTCCGGGACGCCCACGGAGGGACGGACCCCCGCGTGCACGAGCAGGTAGAGCCGACCGTCCAGGCGCAGGTGCGCCCAGCGCGGGAGGCCGCGGATCCAGTCCTCGAGCTCGTCCGCCTCGTCGTCGGGCAGCCTCCGCAGCCCCTCGGTGGTGGCGCCGCCCCCGTTGAGCCCCCAGTTCACGACGGCCATGCCGTCCTCGGGCCGGTCGAGGCAGGAGATCATGAGGTCCTCGTGGTTGCCCATGAGCACGCGCACGTTGGGAAGCGATCGCACCGTGCGCAGCACGCCCACGGGGTCGGGGCCGCGGTCGATCATGTCGCCAAGGCAGAAGAAGCGGTCGTCCTCGGAGGGAGAAATGCGGTCGAGCAGCCGCTCGAGCGGGGCTCGGTGTCCGTGCACGTCCGAGAACACGTAGGTTGCCATGAAAAGGTCCCCTCTCATAGCGCCCGGAGGGGCACGGCGTAGGGTCGCTTGCCCTGACCTGCCCGTCCGGTGCCGGAACGCCTCCCACGACGGCGGAGAAGCCCTGCCGCGATCCCGCATTCCGCGACCGGTCCGCCCGCGGGAGACGTCGTTACGTTGACGTCTACCCTACCATTCCGACAGTCCTCCTGCCGGGGGGAGGCCCGTCCGGACCGCCGGCGGGGCCGTCCAGCGTGGGCAGGCGGCACGTGTAAGCCCCCGCTCCGCTGAGCGTACAACCCTCGGAATCGAGTGTACGAATTCCGAAATCGAATGTACTCGATCCAAATCGAATGTACTCGATCCACAATCCGGTGTACTCAGGCTGCGTACACTGGACCGGTTTTGCCGTTGGGTGTACGTATTCCGCAATCAGATGTACTCATTTCGCGTGCACTCAGCGCGTTTTCCCGTCCAGTGTACGATTCCCGGAATCAGGTGTACGCGACTCGGACCGAGAAGCTCATCAGGTGTACTCATATGCGCCGAATCCCGGTCGAGTGTACCCGCTGATGCGTACACTCAAATGACGCGCTGCCCAGGTGTACTCACTACCGCGCGCACTCAACCGGGTTTGGGCGCATACGCATACACCTAGCGCCCCTTCTGGGCAGCCGCACGTACACTCGGCTTCGAGGTACGTACACTCGACCGCGGACCGCATCGAGTGTACGATATTCGAGATTGAGTGTACGCACCCTGGCACCAGGCGCGCACCCGGCCGCCCCAGCTACCCCCGCCGCTGGCGAACCCGGTTGCGCCACGCGCGCAGCATCCATGCGGCAGGCGAGCCCACCTCCACCACGCGGGCGGGCAGCCTCCCCTCCCCCGCGCGCCGCACGATGTCCACGACCTCGGCCATCGTGGGCGCCAGGCGCTCGCCCTTGAGGCGGCACTCCCACACCACGACAACGGTCCAGCCCGCGGAGACCAGAAGGGCGCAGTCGCGCGCGTCGCGGGCCCGGTTGCGGGCGAATTTGTTCTCCCAGAACTCAGAGTGGGTCTTGGGCTGGGAGGGGCTGCAGTGGGGGCACCGATGCCAGAAGCACCCGTGCACGAAGATGGCCACGCGCCGGCCGGGAAAGCAGACGTCCGGGTGGCCGGGCGCCTTCTTCCAGTGGATGCGGTAGCCCGTGAGGCCCGCCTCGCGCAGGGCGGCGCGCACCGTGAGCTCGGGGCCCGTGTTCTTGCTTTTGTTGGCCTGCATCACGTGCCGCGTGGCCTCGGAGGAGGCCGCGGGCGTGTTTGAGCGGGCGGCCGAGCGGGTCGAGGCGCGCTTACCCGAGCCGCCTGCCGTGCGCGCCCCAGAGCCGCCAGACCCAGACGTCCGAGCCCCAGACCGCGCTACCACGTGAACGGGGCGTCCGGGGCGGAGGTATCGCCCTCGAAGTTCACGTCCCGGGTGAGGGCGCGCACGTCGTCGAGGTCGAGCTTGCCCAAGAGCAGCCCGGAGATGGTGGCGGGCGCCGCGACGCGGGCCCGGTTCCAGAGGTCCCAGAAGCTCTCGCGGGAGACCTCGTGCGTAAACGGGTTCTCCCACGGCCCGCGCTCGCGGTTGTCAAAGTCCGAGGTCTTCTCGGCGCGCACCCGGTGCGACATGGCGTTCACAAGCGAGAAGGGCTCGCCCGTGACCAGCCGCTCAACGCCGCCCAAGACAGCGCGCCTGCGCCCCGAGGGCGAGTCAAAGACGCGCTGGACCAGGCGGAAGTCCTCCACGGCCACGGTGAAGGCGCGCGGGTCAATGGGGCGGCCGTATACCCAGAGCGCAACGTAGGAGTAGAGCTTGTCCACCGCTGCCAGGACCGCCCTGCTCGCCGCGAGCGCGTGCTCGTGCGGGCGGGCCTGCGCCACGGTGCGCCCCGTCACGGAGAAAAGGACCATCTCGTCGAGGTCGCGCTCAATCTCCGCGTGGACCTTGGAGCCCGCGCCCTCGTCGAGCCCCGGCACCCCGGCCGAGCAGATGCCGTTCTGCCAGAAGTAGACAAAGGGGTGCATGGTGGAGTCGAGCTGCCAGTGGCAGGCAAAGCCGGCCATGTAGGCGCGGGCGACCCTGCGCTCGTGGCCCTCGAGGCGCTCGACCGCCTCTCGCATGGCAAGAAGCAGCGCGGCGGGCCGAGCCCTGTGCATGACGCCCCCGAGCGGGGTCCACCTGTGCATGAGGGGGTCGACCACGGTGTAGAAGAGGGGGTCCGGCCCCTGGTTGCCCAGCAGGAACGCGTCCTTCTCGTCTGGCGCTGTGAAGCCGAGAAGGTCCGAGGCGTCGCCCAGGACGTCCCGGCCAAAGAGGTCGTGCGTGATGATCGCCGGCATGGTGGCCCTTTCGTCGCTGTTTCCGCGTTCGATTATGCCACGCCGCCGCGGGGCGCAGATTCGCCTGTCGCGCCGGGACGGGCGAGACGGGCGCGGGGACACGTGGGGCGCCCGGGGCGCACGGCGAGATCACACGGGCGAGGCCGGCCACTCAGGTTGACAAACGGGCAGTCCCTTTGTCAACAAGAGCAGCCGGCCCCGGGGAGGGAGGAAGGGCGTTTTAAACGCAACGGGTTTGACGCCTAGGACTGGGACGCCTCCGCCGCCTCTCTGATCGCTCGGTTGCGCCGCGCGCCGAGCCAGCAGCGCGCGCCGAGCGCCGCCGCGCCGGCAAGGAGCACCGCGCTGCCACCCCAGACGGCGTACTGCCACGGCGAGGGCGAGGTGGTAATGGTGGAGCCGGGCGCCATCCCCTGCATGGCATTGGAGTTCACCACCGTGAAGAGCACCCTGTGCGCCGCCTCGCGGAGGCGCGCCACCACGCAGGCCTCGTCGGTGCCCTCAAAGGCCGGCGTCATGGCCGAGTAGGTGAGGTGCATGTCGGTGCCGCCGTCGAGGGCCCAGTTCTTGTCCATGTAGCCGTAGAGGTTGAAGTCGGTGATGACGCAGCCGGTGAAGCCCCACTCGTCGCGCAGGACCTCGGTGCAGAGCGCGTGGCTGCCGCCCGTCCACTGCGTGCCCACGTAGTTGAACGAGCTCATCATGCCCGTGCAGCCCGGCATGGTCACGGTGTCCACGGTCCCCTCGTCGTCGGAGATGTACTTCATCTCGCAGGTGGACTCCTTGACCGTGATCTCAAAGGGGCGCAGGTAGATCTCGCGCGCGGTCTGCTCGGTGGCCCAGGTGCACAGGTGCTGGATGCGGTAGCTCTCCTGGTCGTTGAGGGCGTAGTGCTTGATCATCGCGTAGCAGCCGTTGCTCGCGGCGCCGGAGACCGCCGCCGCGCCCATCTTGCCGGCCAGCAGCGGGTCCTCGGAGTAGTACTCGAAGTTGCGCCCGGCAAACGGCGAGCGGTGCGTGTTCATGGCCGGCGCGTACCAGCCGTTGTAGCCCGAGGCAAGCGCCTCCTGCCCGATCATCTGACCCATCTGGTACAGGAGCTCGGTGTTCCAGGTCTGCGCCATGACGAACTCGGAGCAGTACGCGCAGTTGCCCGTGGCGCCGGTGAGCGAGGTGAAGCCGGCCGGGCCGTCGGGCTCGGAGGTGGCGGGCTTGCCGATGCTCTCGACCGCGGGCGTGTTGTAGGCGCAGTCGTTGAGCATCGACGTCATGTCGTCCACGGTCAGCTCGTCGAGAAGGTCGTCCCAGAGCTCGTCGTCGAAGTCAAGGCCGCGCAGGTCGATGAGGGTAATGCCGTTCTCGGCGCCGGTCGTGGGCATCTCGGCGTCCTCGAGATTCTCGGTGTAGTCGTACTCCTCAAACGTGATTCCGCACGAGGCGGCGTCGCGGTCCTCGGCGTCCGAGGGCCAGGTCCCCGCAAAGTCCGCGCGCGAGAGGTTCTCGCAGTTGGCCTCCATGTACTCGTCGAGGTCGGAGAAGCGCGCCGCCAGCTCGGAGCCGGTGGTGGTGTCCGTGGTGTAGGTCTGCGCCTCCAGCGAAAGCGTGGCCTCGTCCACCACCGTGTGCGAGTCGGTGCGCAGGCTGATCACGTAGTCGCCCTCGTCGAGGACGTAGCCGCCCTCCTGCGAGCTCCAGGACGCCATCTGGCTCACCGGGAAGGAGAGCTCCAGCGTCTGGGACGCGCCGGGGTCGAGAAGCTCCGTCTTGCCGAAGGCGCCCAGCACCACCGCGCTCTTCTCGATGCCGCCCTCCTCGTAGGGGGCGCTGTAGTAGAGCTCCACCACGTCCTTGCCGGCCACGTCGCCGGTGTTGGTGACGGTTACGGAGGCGCTCACGGTCTCGCCGTCCGTCTCGCAGGAGTCGAGCGTCTGCGTGAACGTCGTGTAGCTCAGGCCGTAGCCAAAGGGGAACACCACGGCCTCGTCGTAGTCGAAGCCGCTGTAGTTTCCGGCCTCCGCCTCGACCGCCGCCGTCTCGTAGTAGCGGTAGCCCATGTAGATGCCCTCTTTGTACTCCACGAAGTAGGCGTAGCCGGGGGCGGCGGAGGTGTTGTAGTTGTAGGCGTAGTAGTCGGAGACGTCGGTGTAGCGCTTACCGCCGAAGTTGCCGAAGGTCGGGTCGGCCGTGAAGTCGGCCGGCCAGATGTCGCAGGTGCGCCCCGACGGGTTCGTCTCGCCCGTGAGCACCTGCCCCACCGCCGTGGAGCCCGAGGCTCCCAGCGAGCCGATGCCCAGGATGGCGTCGACCTCGAGGTCGCCGGACATGAGCGGCCCCATCTCGAACTGGGTCGAGCCGTTGTAGAGCACCACCACGGCGTCGCAGGAGGCCTTGGCCGCGCTGATGAGGTCGCGCTCCTCCTGGGTGAGCTCGAGCTGGTGCTGGCCCTCCACGTAGTTGGCCGTCTCGTCGTTGGCGGTGAAGTTGGCGTGCTCGCCGTCGTTCATCGTGCCGAGAAGGTCCTTTGAGAGGTCGCCGCCCTCGCCGCCGCCGCGGCCGATGACCACGAGCGCCGTGGTCCCCGCGATCGAGGCCTGCGCCTCGGAGCTGTAATCGGACCACGGGATCTCGCCGATGTAGTAGGTGGCCGTGGACGGGTCGTCCATCGTGATGTCGGCCTTGTCATAGTTCTCGTAGTTGGCCGCGATCCACTCGTAGGCCGTGTCGTTCATCGACAGGCCGGAGGCAGCGATGCCGTCGTGCAGCGTCACGCAGTCGCTCGCGTCGACGGTGCCCGACCCGGCGCCGCCGTAGACGGGGTCGGCGGCGTAGCGGCCCAGCAGCGACACCTCGGCGCCCGCGGCCAGCGGCAGCACCCCGTTGTTCTTGAGCAGGACGATGCCCTCGGCCTCGAGCTCGGTCACGAGGGTCTTGGCTTCCTCGGTTGCGGCCGCGCGCCCGCGGTACAGCTGGTCGTAGTAGTCGGTGTCCCAGTCCTCCGAGCCCTCGGCGCTGGTGATGGTGGTCTCGCCGGAGCCGAGGTAGTGGTCGAGCGCCGAGCTGAACATGTTCGTGCCCACGTTTGCGGCAACGGTCACGCCCACGAGCGCACCGGCGCCCACGCCGCTGGCAACGAAGGCTCGACGGCTCATCATCTTGGGTTGCTTCTCTGTCTTAGGCTTCTGGTCGGCCATGGTTCCTCCCCTGCCTCAGCTGCCCCGAAGCGCGGGATTGCGCCCCGGAAACACCCTTGTAACGTGTGCGTTAAGCCTATGAAAGCGACTCGGCACCCGCCGCGGACGCCTTTCTCGCAACCTGCCGTTTTAGCGACCTGAGGCGCACCAATCGCCCGCCAGTGGGCGGGCGGAATTTGGGTGGTCGAGAAATGCATCTGACGCGGTCGAGACGCACCTATGCACGGGCGACACACATGGGTGCGCCGCCCGCGGGAGGAGAGCGGGCGGCGCACTATGAGCCGTTCCTAGAGCAAGGGGGCCGAGTCAGACCCTTACGCCTCGGGCTCGGTCAGCGCCTCGACGCAGTAGGTAGCGGTGCGCTCGTCGGAGATCACGCCGGACCAGTTGAGGCCGAAGCCAAAGTCGTAGGTGTTGCCCTCGGTGTCCGTGTAGCACTCCATGTCGCGCGGGACGTCCTCGAGCTGGGCCTCCACGTCGTACATGTCCTTGGGCATCTGCATCGGCAGCAGGCCGGAGGGCTCATCGGTGCCGGAGACGATGCGGCAGACCGCCTCGGTGGAGTCGGACATGGAGACCACGATGGCGTCGACCTCGGACTCGAACTCATGCACGCACATCGGCTGCGAGATGTCGAGCACCACCACGCAGGGGATGCCGGCCTCCTTGGCGACCGAGGCCGCCTGGAGGATCTGGTCGAGCTGCGCGGAGTTGGTGACCATGGAGGTGCGCCCGTAGTAGGAGCGGTTCTCCTTGGTGCCGTCCTCGAGGGTGTCGCCGGCAAGGGACTCCTGGCGCACGTACTCGTTGTCGGCGGTGTACGGCTCGTACTGGATGGAGAGCGGGATGAAGTTGCCATCCTGATCCTGGCCACGACGCGCCGAGGCGTTCACGGGACCGGCCGCGCAGACGAGCACGAAGTCGCAGTCGGCGATCTCGTCGGCCGTGAGGCGCGTGATGTCGGCCTCGGAGGCGGTGGGGTTGCCGTCATCGTCGGCCTCGCCGGTGTAGGTGTCGGCCACCGTGTCGGTCACGACCTCGAAGTAGCGGTTGAGCGTGCCCTCGGTGAGCGGCAGCGAGATGCTCGCGGCGCTCGTGGACCACGTGGAGGCGCCCATGCCGGAGTTGCTGAGCGCGGCCGCGGTGTAGCGCATCGGGACGTAGACCTTGGGCAGGGTGTCACCGTCGGCGGCCTTGATGACGTTGCCGGAGTTCTTGAGCATCACGATGCCCTTGACCTGCGCGGCGAGCGCGGCCTCGGTGACCTCGTCGATGCCGGCGTCGACGTCGGAGCGCGCCACGTCGACGTCCACGTAGGGGTTCTCGAAGAGGCCCGTGTTGAAGTAGCCCAGAAGCAGGCGCTTGGCGGACTGGCGGAAGTTGGCCTCTGCCTGCTCCTCGCCGAGGTTCTCCACCATGTCGTCATAGGCGCTCAGCAGCTCGGAGGGATCGTTCCAGCCGCCCATCTGGTCAACGCCGACCTCGATGGACTTGGAGGCGCGAGAGGCCGGATCCCACACGCTGTTGTCCTCGAGGCCCCAGCAGGTCCAGTTGCTTTCACCATCAGAGTCGTTGAGCACGGACCAGTCCGTGCACGCCGAGCCCTCGAAACCGTACTTCTCGCGCAGCAGCTCGTTAACCTTGTACTCGGAGAAGCCCGAGCCCACGAGCTCGCCGTACTCCTCGGTGTCGGACCAGGCGATGGTGTAGGACGTCATGATGGAGCCGGCGCACTCGGTGGGTCCGTCGAGCTTGAAGGCGCCGTCCACGAACGGGATCAGGAGCGCGTCGAAGTTGTTGCCGGGATAGACCGCGTACTTGCCGCCATCGTTGTGGCCCTCGCGGCCGCCCTCGCCCGCGCCCTCGGCCGGCCAGTGCTTGACCATCGAGACCAGGGAGCTGGAGCCCCAGCCCTCGTCCGTGCCGTCATCGCTCACGGTGGACTGCATGCCGTCGATGAAGGCGCGGCAGATGTCGCGCGAGAGGGCCGGGTCCTCGCCGAAGGTGCCGCTGAAGCGCGACCAGCGCGGGTCGGACGCCACGTCGGTCTGCGGGCCGAGGTAGGTGGTGACGCCCATCTTGCGCATGTCGCTCGCGATGCCGGCGCCGGCCTCCTTGGCGACCTCGGGATCGAAGGTTGCGGCGAGGGCCAGGTTATCGGGCCAGTCCGTGCAGTTGGAGCCGTTGCGCGGGTCGGACGAGAAGTTGATGGGAATCTTGTTGTCCGACGCCTCGACATAGGCCTGCATGTTGTTGGCCCACGTCGCCTGTCTGAACGCGGGGTAACCGGACATGGCGTTCAGCACGGCGCGCACGCCGCCGTCCAGGAACTCCTTCTGGGTGTCCGTGACGGAGCAGTCGTCCTCGATGGAGGTCTGGTGGCTCGAGAAGCACATGAGGCCCACGATCTGGTCGATGGTGAGGCGCTCTGCGAGGTCCTCCGCGCGCTCCTCGGCTGTGAGGCGCCAGTCCTCATAGGGAACGAGCTCGCCCGTTCCCTCGAAGTCCTTGAAGGCATACCCGTCGTCCTCGATAAGGGAGAGACCAGAATCCGGCCAGTAGGAGAGCTGGGTGCCGTCACCGTTGTCCACGATGATGTAGCCGGCATCGGTCTCAGTCTCGGTGTAGCCCGCGTCGGAGCTCGAGCTGCTGTCGGCGCTGGTGTCGTCAGACTCGTCAGTCTCCTGACTGCACGCCGTGAGACCCAGAAGCCCGGCCGTCACCGCGCTGCCGACGAGCATCCCCCTACGCGTAATGTTTCTCATTCTCATGCCTCCTCCTTTTCCTGCGTTTCACGTGGTCAACCGGTGGCGGTCGTTCCTCTACGCGCTGCGGCGACCCTTCTGGTCACCGCATAAACTCCTGAATTGCGACTCTTGAATTGCTTAGCCGTAGAAATCGAACTTGATGGTGTCGAAGTCCGCGATGTCGAAGTCGGTCGCGTCACCCGAGGCGATGTCGCCGTCCACCGTCAGCGTGATGTCACGATCGGAGAGATGGAGCGTGATCTCGGTCTCGGTGCCCTCCCAGGTGCCCTCGTCGGTCAGCAGGTCGGCGTGGGCATCGACGGGCTCCACCGTGCAGGTGCCGTCCTCCTCGAGATAGATGTCGAGCATCGACTCGGTACCGCCCGTGGTGCCGTAGATAGACTCGCCCGTGATTTCCACATAGCCGTGCCACTGCCCCCAGTAGGCCTCGACGGCGTCGAAGTCGCTCTCCTGGGTCTCGGCCGTCGAGTCGGACGTCGAGTCCGTTGTCGTGGAGTCGCTGCACCCCACGAGCGGGAACGCTAGTGCCAACGCGAGCGCGCTCACCACAGCCAATTGTTTTCTCATGTGTTCTCCTCCCTTTCCGTCCGGCGGGCACGGTGCCCGGCGGCTTAAGTTTTTCTTCATTCAAACGTAGCAAAAACGTTACACAGCGCTCTTGACCTGAAGTGAGCGATACGCGGCGCGTCCGTCAACCTGAAGCGGCAAGCGGGAGGATGGGCGCACTGTCTCGTGCCGATTAAGAATTCCGGCGCCGTGGGCAAGGGGGTGAGCTACGCTTGTGACGGATAAGCCACCGCTCACGCCGCACGGAGGAGCCCATGTACCGCGCGCTCATCGTCGAGGACGAGCCGGAGGAGGCGGCCCGCCTCATCGACTTCATTCGCCGCTACGGACAGACGCATGACGAGACGTTCGACGTCGTGACGCTGAGGTCCGCCATGGAGATGCTCTCCAACAAGGAGCGCTTTGACCTGGTATTTCTCGACATCAACCTGCCGGGCATCTCGGGCATGGAGGCCGCGCAGCTCATGCGCGCCTACGACGAGGAGACGCCCATCATCTTTGTCACCAGCCTCGCCAAGTACGCCGCCAAGGGCTACGAGGTGGGCGCCGTCGGGTTCATCATCAAGCCCGTGACCTGGGGCAACTTCAGCATGGCGCTCGACCGCGCGCTGCGCGTCATCCGCAACAACGCGGGCCGCACCGTCGTGATACCCACCGAGGACGGCATGCGCGTGGTGAGCCTCTCGCAGGTGTCGCACGTGGAGGTGCGGGGGCACCAGCTCACCTACCACCTCACGGACGACGAGCAGCTGGAGGCGCGCGGCGCGCTCGGCCAGCTCGAGGAGGACCTCGCAGGCTCGCCGGTGATACGCGTCTCCAAGAGCTGCCTGGTCAACATGGACAAGATCGCGCGCATCCGCAGCAGCGAGCTCAAAATGTCCACGGGCGCGGAGGTGCGCGTCTCGCGGACCCGCCGCAAGGAGGTGCTCGCCGCTATCACGGACTACCTGGGGGGATTCCGATGAGCGGCAACGAGCCGACGGGCGGCGAAATCACACTACATGGCGGCGCGCCGATGCCCGAGGGCGCGTCCGTGAGCACCAGAAGGTCCTGATAGATGATGAGTGCGTTTCTCTCCGCGTGGTGGACCATCGAGCCGCTCGTCATGCTGACCATCCCCATGGTGCTGTTCTGCTGGCACCTCCCGTTTCGGCCGCACGCCCCCGCGCGCATAGCCCTTGTGGTCGCGGGCCTGGCGGCGCTGGCAATCGTGCCGCTCGCCAGCGGGCTCGTCACCGGGCTTGACGCGTGGGAGACCTTCGTGGTCTTTAGCGCGCTTCTCGTCCTGTTTGTCGGCCTGATCATGTTCGTCTGGGACGTGAGCATATGGACGGCCGTATTCTGCGCGACGGCCGGCTACATGCTGCAGAACATCGTGAGCGGTCTGGAGATCCTCGTCCAGATGCTCATCACGGGCAGGGCCAACGTGGCGCTCGATGAGCCCGCGGCCACCATCGTCATGGTGTGCGCACCGCTCGTGATCTACACCTGCGGCTACCAGCTGCTGGCGCGCCGCGTGAACCTCAAGGGGCTCATCTCCGCCGAGAACAGGATGATGCTCCTCATGTATGCGGCGGTGCTCGTCACCGTCATCGGCCTCGACGTGCTCATCAAGGTCATCACCATGGCGGGCGCGCCGTTCACCTACCTCGTGATGATGCGGGTCATCCACCCCACGATCTGCGTCTTCATGCTGTACCTGGGGTACTCGATGCTCGCGGTCCAGCACGAGCGCAACGAGCGCGCCGAGACCGAGCGGCTGCTGGCCGAGCGCGAGCGCCAGTACCGCCTGAGCCACGAGAACATCGAGGCCATCAACATCAAGTGCCACGACATCCGCCACCAGATCCGCCATCTGGGGGACGACGGGGTGGTGGTGGACAACTCCGCGCTCGCCGACATCGCGCGCGAGGTTGCCGTCTACGACTCGTCCGTGGACACCGGCAACGAGGCGCTGGACACGATCCTCACCGAGAAGGGCCTCATCTGCTCGCAGGAGAAGATCGTGCTCACGGTGGTCGCCGACGGCACGGCGCTTGACTTCATGGCCCCGGCCGACATCTACGCCTTCTTTGGCAACGCGCTCGACAACGCCATCGAGGCGGTGCGGCAGGTCGAGGACCCCGAGCGGCGCGCCATCTCGATTCTCGTGCGGCGCCGGGGCGACATGACCGCCGTGAGCGTGGAGAACTGCTGTGCGAGCGAGCCGCGCTTCTCCGAGGACGGGCTGCCCGTCACCACCAAGAGCGACACCACCAGCCACGGCTACGGCATGCGCTCGATGCGCGCGATCGCGCAGCGCTACCACGGGTCCATCAGCGCCGACGCCTCCGACGGGGTGTTCTACCTCAACGTCCTGCTCGCCGGGCCGCACGCGTAAGACGGCAAGGGGCCGCCCCGGGCTCGCGCGCGGCGCCGTCACGCCCCAGCCACGCCGCTTACCCACTCCTTGCCGCATGCGGACGCCGAGCCGACCGCTCCGCCGCTACCATGGGACACGACGTGCCCTCGCGCACGCCGCTCTCGGACACACCGCCCTTGGGCACGCAGCCC
>CAZCTE010000011.1:0-14778 GCA_964501395.1 uncultured Atopobium sp. | reverse complement strand
CTCGCGGCACACGGCGTCCCCGTGCGCGCGGCGCCCCTCTCCCCCGCCCATCAGGCGACCACCTCGCCCGTCTGGCCGTAGCGTCCGTTCCTGGCCCCGTAGAGCCCGTGCTTGTGCAGGTAGCCCGTCACGGGGTCCGGCGTGAGGTAGCGCAGGCTCTGCCCGGCCCCCACGCGCTCGCGCAGATGGCTCGAGGAGATGGCGAGCGCGGGCACCGAGAGGTAGGTCACGTCGAAGTCGAGCCCGGACGCGTCGATGGCGTCCCAGGCGCGGTCGAGGTCGTAGCCAGGGCGCGTGGCGGCCACGAGATGCGCGAGGCGGGCGATGTCGGCGGCGTCGCGCCACGTGACGATCTCGGTGATGGCGTCCGCGCCCGTGATGAAGTAGAACTCCACGTTCTCGGGGTAGAGCTGGCGCAGGAGCCGCAGCGTGTCGGCCGTGTAGGTGACGCCCTCGCGGTCCACCTCGAAGCGCGAGGCCACGAAGTGCGGGTTGTCCGCCGTGGCGAGAAGCGTCATGGCAAAGCGCTCCTCGCCCGAGGAGACCTGCTCGCCCTGCTTGAAGGCGGGCCGTCCCGCGGGCATGAAGACCACGAGGTCGAGACTGAGGTCGTCGAAGGCCTGCTCGGCGGTGACGAGGTGCCCGTTGTGGATGGGGTCGAAGGTGCCGCCCATGATGCCCAGGCGGTAGGTCCGCCCCTCCTCGACCCCCAGCACGGGGAGGTCGGCGGCGCGGATGGCCTCCCGGTCGACGCTCATCGGACCCGCCCCCTCATCGCGTCTGCCCGTCCCCGCGCACGAGGTACTTGGTCGTGGTGAGCGCGCTCGCGCCCATGGGGCCGCGCGCGTGGAGCTTCTGCGTGGAGATGCCGATCTCGGCCCCCAGGCCAAAGACCCCGCCGTCCGTGAAGCGCGTCGAGGCGTTGGCGTAGACGGCCGCGGCGTCCACGCCGGCGAGAAAGGCCTCGCAGGCCTCGTAGGAGTCGGCGACGATGGCCTCTGAGTGGCCCGTGCCGTAGCGGTTGATGTGCCCCACGGCCTCCTCGAGCCCGCCCACCACGCGGACGCTGATCTCGAGCGCGAGGTACTCCTCGCCCCAGTCCTCCTCCGTGGCGGCCACGACGCTCCCCTCGGGGAGCCCCGCGCCCGCAGCCGCGGCCCGAGCCTCCTCGTCGGCGTGCACGAGCACGCCCGCCGCAGTGAGCTCGCGGAGCATGTCGGGCAGGAAGGCGGGGGCGATCGAGCGGTCCACGAGCAGGGACTCGGCGGCGTTGCAGACGCCCACCCGCTGGGTCTTGGCGTTCATGACGATGGCGCGCGCCCTCTCGGGGTCCGCGCTCTCGTGGACGTACACGTGACAGTTGCCGGTTCCGGTCTCGATCACGGGGACCGTGGCGTTCTCCACGCAGGTACGGATCAGCGAGGCGCCGCCGCGCGGGATGAGCACGTCCACGAGCCCGCTGGCGGTGATGAGCTCCCCCGTCTGGGTGTGGCTCGCGTCGTCGTCCACGTACTGGAGGGCGTCTGCGGGAAGGCCCGCCTCGGCCAGGGCCGCGCGGCAGGACGAGACGAGGGCGAGGCAGGACTCGCGGGCCGCGGAGCCGCCCTTGAGCACGCAGGCGTTGCCGGAGCGCAGGCACAGGCCAAAGGCGTCGGCGGTCACGTTGGGCCGCGCCTCGTAGACGATGGCCACGACCCCGAGCGGCACGGTCACGCGCTCGACGCGCAGGCCGTTGTCGAGCGTGGAGCCGTCGAGGACGCGCCCCAGCGGGTCGGGCTGCCCGGCGATCTCCTCGAGCGAGGAGGCGATGGCAGCAAGGCGCGCGCCGTCGAGCGCGAGCCGGTCCACGAGCGAGTCCCGCATGCCGGCCCCCCTCGCGCGCGCGAGGTCGCGGGCGTTGGCCTCGAGGATCTGCGCCTCGTCCGCGCGTATGCGCTCCGCCGCGGCGAGAAGCGCCCGCTCTCGCCGGGAGCGTGGCGCCGCGGCCACGTCATGGGCGACGGCGCGGGCCAGGGCCGCCTTCGTGCGTGCCTCGGACATGGGGTTCTCCTTTCACGCGCCCCTACAGGACGAGGAGGTCGTCCCGGTGGACGGCCGGCTGGGCCCGCTCCGGGCCCAGGAACCGCGCGATGACCTCGAGCTTGAGGCCTCGGACGCGGACGATGTCCTCAGAGGAGTAGCGTACCACGCCCCGCCCTATGACGCTTCCCGAGGGGCCCTCCACGGTAACCACGTCGCCCGCCTCGAAGCTGCCGCGCGCGGACACAACGCCCACGGGCAGGATCGAGGCGCCCCGCGAGACCACGGCCCGGGCCGCCCCCTCGTCGAGCACGAGCGTCCCGTGCGGCAGCTCGGCAAGGCCGATCCAGAGCTTGCGGCCGCCCTCGCGCGCCGCGCCCTCCGGCGCCTCGAAGCGCGTGCCCACGCGCGCGCCCTCGGCGAGCTCCACGAGCACGTTGGGCCGGCGCCCCTGGCAGATGACCATGGGGACCCCGGCGGCGAGCATGCCCCGGGCGGCGCGCAGCTTGGAGGCCATGCCCCCGGTGCCAAAGTCGCTCCCCGCGCCGCCCGCCATGGCCGTCACGGCGTCGTCCACCACGCTCACGTCCTCCACGAGCCGGGCGTCCGGGCTCGTTTGGGGATTGGCGGTGTAGAGCCCGCTCACGTCCGAGAGGACCACGTAGAGGTCCGCCCCCAGCATGGCGGCCACGATGGCGCCGAGCATGTCGTTGTCGCCGAAGGCGAACTCCGCCACCGACACGGTGTCGTTCTCGTTCACCACGGGGACCACGCCGAGGTCGAGGAGGCGCGTGAGCGTGCGGCGCGCGTTGAGGTAGCCGTCGCGGTCCGTGACGTCGCGGCGGGTGAGCAGGACCTGGCCGCAGACGATGCCGCGGTCGCGCAGGACGTCGGCGTAGGCCTGCGTGAGCCGGGCCTGTCCCGCGGCGGCGCAGGCCTGGAGCGTCTCGATGTCCCGGGGGCGCTCGGCAAGACCGAGGACCTCCCGGCCCGCCGCGGCCGCGCCGGACGAGACGAGCACGACCCTCGTCCCGGCCTCCACGAGCCGGGCGATCTGCCCGCAGAGGGACTCGACGTAGGCCCCGTCAACCGAACCGGACCCGTCCACGAGCGTGGAGGAGCCCACCTTGGCCACGAGCAGGCTGGGGCGCGTCATCAGAGCCCGCCGTCCTGGGAGCTCCCCGAGGCGCCGAGAAGGTCGTCGGGGGCGGCGTCCGGGACAGCGCCGCCCGCGCCCTCGGCGAGAAGGTCCTCGGGCAGGTCCCGCGCCCCGGCGTACGGGTCGTCCTCCGGGCCGCCCTCGTAGGTGAAGGCGAGCTCCAGGATGCGGATCTCGTCCCCGTTGACCGCGCCCGCCTTGGCGAGCGCGTCGTCGAGCCCACAGCGCGAGAAGCGGTGCTGGAGGTACGCCACCGCCTCGTCGTTGTCCCAGTCCGTCTGGACCACCATGCGCTCCACCTGCGAGCCGATGACGCGCCAGGCGTGGCGCTCCTCGCGCGCGACGTTGATCTGGCGGTCGCGGCGCTCGCGCTCGCGCTCCCAGCGCTCGGTGAGGTCGCGGGAGGGGTCGCGCTCGGCGGCCTCCGCGCGCAGGCGCGCCACCTCGGCGGCGCAGGTGGAGACGAGCGCGTCGAGGCCCTCGCCCGTTGCCGCAGAGACCGCGAAGAACTCGTGCCCGTCCTTCTCGGCCTCGGCGCGCAGGCGCTCCACGGCCTCCTCGGTGTCGGGCAGGTCGCACTTGTTGGCGACCACGATCTGCGGGCGCACCGCGAGCTCTGAGGCGTAGGCGGCGAGCTCGGCGTTGATGGTGTGGTAGTCCTCCACGGCGTCGCGCCCCTCGTAGCCGCCCGTCACGTCCACGACGTGCAGGATGAGGGCCGTCCGCTCGATGTGCCGCAGGAACTGGTGCCCCAGGCCGCGGCCCTCGCTCGCGCCCTCGATGAGGCCCGGCACGTCGGCCGCGACGAAGGACTGCCCGCTCGAGGCGCGCGCCACGCCGAGGTTGGGGACGAGCGTGGTGAAGGGGTAGTCGGCGATCTTGGGCCGGGCCGCGGAGATGCGCGCGATGATGGAGCTCTTGCCCACCGAGGGCATCCCCACGAGCGCCGCGTCCGCCATGAGCTTCATCTCGAGCTCGATCCAGTGCTCGCGCGCGGGCTCGCCCTTCTCGGCGAAGGCCGGGGCGCGCCGCACGGAGGTCACGAAGTGGATGTTGCCGCGGCCGCCCGCGCCGCCCGGCGCCACCACCACGCGCTCGCCGGGCTGCGTGAGGTCGGCGATGTCGTAGGCGGGCGTCTGGGTCTCGGGGTCGAGCTCGCGCACCACGGTTCCCACGGGCACGCGCAGGACGAGGTCCTCGCCGTCGCGCCCGTGCCGGCGGGCGCCCTGTCCGTGCGTGCCGCGCTGCGCGCGGAAGTGATGCTTGTAGCGGTAGTCGATGAGCGAGGAGAGCTGCGGGTCGGCCTCGACGATCACCGAGCCCCCCCTGCCGCCGTCGCCGCCGTCCGGCCCGCCCTTGGGGACGAAGGCCTCCCGGCGAAACGACATGCACCCGGCGCCGCCGTCGCCGCCCTTGACGTTGATGTGGGACAGGTCTGTGAACGTGTTCTCCACGCTGCTCTCCTTCTCGTCACGCGATTGTCCCATGGTACGGCATTGCCCGCGGGCGCGTCCAACGCGGTCCCGCCGGCCGCAACCCCCTACTTCGAGACGTGCGGCCGCATAGGCCGAAGAACTTTTGGCGTCTGCCCAGTTGACCCCCAAATCCGTCTGACATGTGCGGGTGCGAACGTCAGGGTTTGGGCGCCGGCAGGCCCGGCTGCCCCCGGAAACAAAAGAGCGGACCCCGGCCGGTGTGGCCGAGGCCCGCTCATGCGTGCGTGTGATGAAGCCTACGCCTCGCGGACGTGCACCTTGTGCTTGACGCCCTTGGTGAACTCCACGGTGCCGGCCTTGAGGGCAAAGAGGGTGTCGTCCTTGCCGATGCCTACGTTGTCACCGGGGTGAATGTGGGTGCCACGCTGGCGGACGAGGACCTCGCCGGCCTTCACGTACTGACCGCCGTAACGCTTGGTGCCCAGTCGCTGGGCGTGGGAGTCGCGGCCGTTGCGGGAGGAGCCGAGACCTTTCTTGTGAGCCATGATATGACCTGCCTTCTACTCAGAACTCAGACGAACCTACGCGGGAATCTCGGTAACCTGAATCCTCGTCAGGTTCTGGCGGTGACCCTTGGTGCGGTGGTAGCGCTTGCGCTTCTTGAGCTTGAAGACGAGGACCTTCTCGCCCTTGTGCTGGTCGATGACCTCGACGGAGACCTTCTTGTCCTGGAGCTGGGCGGGGTCGACGATGGTCGTGCTGCCGTCGTTCACGAGGAGGACGGGGAGCTCAACCGTGTCACCAGGCTGCGCGTCGAGCTTCTCGACGTCAAGGACGTCGCCCTTGGCAACCTTATACTGCTTGCCACCAGTTGCTACGATTGCGTACATGTGCAGAACCCTTCATTGCTGGCGTGAATGCAACAGTCGAATATATTACTAGCAGCGTCTCGGCACGTCAACGGGCGTTGACGCGGCGGCCCACCGTAAGGGAAAAGACGGTGCGCAAGCCACGCGAGACGATGCGGCCGTGCTCAGGATAGCGACGGGGCGCCCGTCTCGTCGCTGGGCGGCAGAGGTTCCACAAGACGCCCATCTTCCTCGTGCGCCTGGCGCACCCGCCTCACCCGCAGGGAGTCGTACCGGGCGAGCCCCGCGCCCGAGAGCACCTCGTCGAGCAGGACCTGGGGCCTGAGCGCGTTGCCGCCCGTGAACCTCGTCTCAAGCGTGAGGAGGACGCCCCCCTCCGCGTCCGCCGCGTCGAAGGCCGCGAGCGAGGAGGCCACGTCCACGGTCTTGAGCTTGTCGCCGCGCAGCCACGTGAGCTCGCCGCGCTCGGCCACGGCGGCCACGGCCCGCGCGAGGTCTTCCGCGCCCCAGGGGACGCCCCGCACCTCGACCTCCCACCAGGAGCGGTCGAGCCAGGCCTCGAGCGCGGGGAGCCGCCCCGACACGTAGGCGGCGCGCAGGGGCGCGAGCCCCCCCGGCGTGGCGGCGCGCAGGCGCCCGAGCGCCTCCCCCGGGTCAACACGATCGGTGAGCCGCAGGTCAAAGTACTCGCAGGCCGAGGACGCCCCCACCGGGAGCGCCTGGGAGAACTGCACGCGCATCCTGCGCGCGAAGCCGTTGCCGAGCGAGAAGGGCAGGCCCGCGCGGCGGATGCTCCGCTCGAGCGTGCCGAGGACCTCGAGGTGGCCGAGGTAGGCGAGCCGCTCGTCCTTGGCGTACTCCACGCGCAGGCGCGCGAGCTCGGCCTTGGTGGGCAGGTCCTGGGGGCGCGGGCCGGCCGGCTGCGGGCGGGAGGTGGCCGCCCGCGGCTTCGCGCCGGCCCTCGGCGCGCCGTTCGTACGGGCGCTCACGACCTCACCCCCTGGATGACGTTGGACACGCCGAGCGCGGGGCAGACCCCGCAGCCCGTGCAGCTCTCGCGCGTGCAGTCCGGCGTGGTCACGCCCTCGATGGCGCGCAGGCGCTCGCGCTGGAGGTAGCCCTTGGAGACGCCGGGCGAGGTGTGGTCCCACGGCAGCGCGGCGGCGGGGTCGAGCTCCTCGCAGGCCACGTCCACGAGGTCGAGCCCGCAGGCGCGCGCGGCCTCGCTCCAGGCGTCGAAGTCGAACTCGCTCGTCCAGGCGTCGAAGCGGCAGCCGCGCGACCACGCCTCGCGCACGAGGTCGAAGCCGGCCCGCCCCATCCGGGAGAGCGCCCCCTCCACGAGCGAGGTGCCGGCGTCGTGGTAGGAGACGCGGATCGCGCGGTCGCGCACCTCGTGGAGCAGGAGCTGCTGGCGGCGGCGCACCTCGTCGGGGTGGAGCTGCCCCACCCACTGGAAGGGCGTGTGCGGCTTGGGCACGAGCACGGCCACCGAGATGGAGACCGAGACGCCGCTCTTGGGGCCGCGGCCCACGACCTCGCGGCCGATCTCGAGCACGCGCTCGGCCATGCGCGCTATGCCCACCACGTCCTCGTCCGTCTCGGTGGGGAGGCCGATCATGAAGTAGAGCTTCATGCGGCGCCACCCCAGGGAGAAGGCGTTTCGCGCCGCGCGCTCGAGGTCCTCCTCGGTGACGTTCTTGTTGATGACGTCGCGCAGGCGCTGGCTGCCCGCCTCGGGGGCGAAGGTGAGGCCCCCGCGCCGGCCGCCCGCAACCGCGGCCGCCATGTCCACGCCGAAGGAGTCGAGCCGCTGCGAGGGGATGGACACCTTGATGCCGCGGCCCTCGAGGGCCTCGCCCATCCGCCTGAGGATCTCTGCGCACTGGGAGTGGTCCGTTGTGGAGAGCGAGGTGAGCGAGACCTCGTCGTGCCCGCTCTGGAGCAGGCCCTCCACGCTGCCCTCGACCACCTGCCCCGCCGGGCGCTCGCGCACCGGGCGGTAGGTCATGCCCGCCTGGCAGAAGCGACAGCCGCGGGCGCAGCCGCGCAGCACCTCCACGGAGAGCCGGTCCTGCACCACGTCCATGTAGGGGACGATCCTCTGGGCCACCACCGGCGTGGCGGCGAAGTCGGCCACGCAGCGCTTGAGCACCACCTCGGGGACGTCCTCCCCCGGGCGCGGCACGGCGCAGCCCCAGCGCGTGGTGGTCTCGTCCACCACAACGTCGTAGAGGGAGGGGACGTAGGTGCCCGGGACGCGGGCGAGCCGACGGAGGATCTCCGCGCGGGGAGCGCCCTGGTCGCGGGCGTCGCGGATGCAGGCGCAGGCCTCCACGATCGACTCCTCCCCGTCGCCGAGAAGGACGGCGTCGAAGACGGGGGCGAGCGGCTCGCAGTTCCAGGCCGAGGCGCCCCCGGCGAGGATTATCGGGTCGTCCTCGTCGCGCTCCGCGGAGGTGAGGGCAATGCCGGCGAAGTCGAGCGCCTCCAGCACGTTGGTGGCGATGAGCTCGTGGGCGAGCGTGAAGCCCACGGCGTCGAAGGAGGCCAGCGGAGCCGCCCCCTCGAGCGAGAGCAGCGGCACTCCCCGCTCGCGCATGAGCGCGGCCATGTCCTTCCAGGGCAGGTAGCAGCGCTCGCAGCTCATGCCGTCCTGGGCGTTCACCTGGTTGTAGAGGATGGCCACGCCGAGGTTGGGCTGGCCCACCTCGTAGACGTCCGCGTAGACCATGCAGAGGTGGAAGGGGCCCTCCTGCTCCTCGCAGGCGCCCCACTCGTGGTCGAGGTAGCGGCTCGGGTGCTCCACCTGCGCGAGCAGGGGCTCCATGAGGTGGAAGAGGTTCTCGCGACGGGCCCTCATGCGACCGCCTCCCCCACCGTGACGTAGCCGTCGGCGGCGGCCGGGGCCCGGAAGGAGGGCCGGACGACGGGCGTCTCGTCAGCGTGTGCGCCGACGCCGGCCTCGGCGCCGGGATCCTGCGCCGGCCCGTCCTCGAGCTCCAGCCTGAGCCGCAGTGCGCGGCCGGCCACGAGGGTGCCCGCGTAGCCCACGCCGGCCCTCACGGCCGCGCCCGCGCCCGGCGCCACGTCCGCGAGCGCGCGGGCCACGGCGCGCCAGGCGAGCCCCGCGCCAAGGACGGCCGCCATCTCGGCCGCGCGCCCCACGCCCATGCCCCGGCCGTAGGCGGCCGCGATGTCCAGGGCGAGCATGGCCTGGTTCGCGCACATGATGGGGAGGTCCGAGCCCGGCAGGAGCCCCACGGCCCCCACGGCGGCGTTCTCCACGGCGCAGCGCGCCACGAGCGCGTCGGTGACGGCGCGGCGGCAGAAGGGGAAGCAGGCCGCGACCGCAAGGGGCTTGTCGGTGGCGCCCGCGAGCCACGCGGCGAGCTTGTCGCGCAGGGCCCCGGGGCTCGAGGCGGCGACCACGCCCACGCGGGCCGCCGCCTGGGCCGGCAGGTCCAGCCGCGGCGCCTCGAGCGCGCCCTCCACCACCACGGCCACGCTCGCCCCGGCCAGGGCGTAGGCGCAGACGAGCTCCCCTCCCCCGCCGTCGCCCGCGAGCACGAGGACGGCGTCCGGCAGCTCCTCGCCGGGCAGCGGCGCGCGCATGTCGCGCACGTCCACGACCCCGCCCGGCCGCTCGGCGAGCAGCGCGTCGCGCACGCAGAGGGCGACCTCGCGCGGGCAGGCCGCGTCCACGTGCACGCGCAGGGCCACGCGCTCCTCGCGCGCGGCGAAGGCCGTCCTCCCCGAGGAGAGGACCTCGAGGAGCCTTCCCATCGTCACCTTTCCAGCTGCCATGTGACAGCGCTCCCTCCCAGGAACGGGGCGCGGCCCTCGGCCGGCCCCCGCACGGGGCCGCGACGGCCCCGCTCGACTCCAGGCGGCCCTACGCCACCTTCTGACGGTTCCTCCACACGGACTGGACCATCCCCACGGCCATGAGCTGCGTGACCATCGACGACGAGCCGTACGTCATGAAGGGAAGCGGGATGCCCGTGATGGGCATGACGCCTATGCACATCCCCACGCTCTCCAGCACCTGGAAGGTCCACATGGCCGCGCAGCCCACGAGCACGAGCTTGGAGAAGGTCGATTCTATCTTCAGGGCGAGCACCACGGTGGCGAGGATCATCCACGCGTAGAGCCCCAGGAGAATCACGGATCCCACGAAGCCGAACTGCTCGGCGAAGGTGGCGAAGATGAAGTCGGTCTGGGCCTCGGGGACAAAGCCGGAGAGCGACTGCGAGGCGTTGCCGTAGCCCTTTCCCAGAAGCCCGCCCGAGCCGATGGCGATCATGGACTGCAGGAGGTTGTAGGCGTCGTCCGAGCTCGAGTTCTCCGGGTCGATGAAGACCGTGAGGCGCGTGAGCTGGTAGGTCTTGAGGATGTGCGGGAGCCCGTCTATGGACGAGGTGATCACCACGAGGGCGGCCACCGCCACGATGAGCGCGATGGTGCCGAGCACCCAGCGGCGCGGGGCCCCGCTGCAGATGATGATCGTGGCCCCGGCGAGGAAGATCATGAGGCCGGTCCCGAGGTCGGTGACCATGATGAGCAGGAGCGGGACCAGGAGCGTGGCGCAGAGCCTGACGTAGTCCCTGAAGTTCTCGATCTTGCCGTTGTACTGGGCGCAGGCCGAGGCCATGAGCACGATGACCACGAGCTTGGCGGGCTCGGAGGGCTGGAAGGTGAGCGGCCCTATCTTGACCCAGCCGAGGCCGCCGAGGCCGCCCGTCACGCCGAGGCCCGGCACGAGCGGCAGGGCGAGCATGACGCAGGCGAGCACGAAGAGCGCCGTCGTGAGGTTGGCGAGGTTGCGGTAGTCGTAGCGCCACACCACCACGGCGGCGACCACGCCGAGGGCGATGCCGGCGAGGTGGCTCGTGAAGTTGACCTCGCCCTCGAGCGCCTGCGCGCAGGACCACATGTTGATGACGCCGATGATGACGATGAGCAGCGCCGGTATGAGCTGGGAGAGGTAGATGCGCGAGAGCGGGCCCTGCTTCCCGCCGACCTTCCCGGCCTGCGCGGACGGGCCGCCCAGCCGTTGGGCGATGGAGCCCCCGGCCCGGCCGGTGCCCGGGCCCGTCATCCCCTGAGCCATGGAGCCTCCCCCCTAGTCGGCCGTCTCGGAGGAGGCCGTGCTCGTGTCCTCCTGGCCGTAGATCTGCCCGTAGATGTCACGCACGACGTACATGGCGGTCGTGCTGCCCCAGTCGGCGCCGTCCACGTTGGCGCAGACCACGTACTGCGGGCTCTCCGCGGGGGCGAAGGAGCAGAACCAGCCCACGTTGCCGTCCGAGGACGTCTGCTCCGCCGTGCCCGTCTTGGAGTACACCGTGACGTCGAGGTTGGTCCAGTGCGACGCCTGCGAGGTGCTCTCGCGGTAGGTCACGCCCTCGAGGCCCGTGTTCACGAGCGTGCGGAAGGTCTCGTCCTCGCTCACGTCCCGCAGGAGCTCGCACTCGTACTCCGAGACCATGCCGTCGCCTATGCGCGCCTTGACGCCCTTCATGAGATGCGGCCGCCACACGGGCCCGCCGTTGGCGATGCTGCAGTATACGGTGGCCATCTGGAGGCAGGTCACGAGCATGTCCCCCTGGCCGATGGCTATGTTGCAGTTCTCGCCGGCCTGCCAGGTGGCGTCCTCCTCCGAGTACCCGAGGCTCGTGAAGTACTCGTACTTCCACTCGGCGTCGGGGACGCGACCCGAGGACTCGCCGGAGAGGTCGATCCCGGTGGTCTCGCCCAGGCCGTAGTTCCGGAAGGTCTCCTGCATGCCCTCGGGGTTGTCGTCCAAGTAGTAGAAGCCCTTGCCGATCTCGTAGAAGACCACGTCGCAGGAGTAGGTGATGCCGTCCGCGAGGCCCAGCGTGCCGTGCCCGCTCGAATCCCAGCAGCTCATGCCCGAGGAGCTGGACTGGTCGCCCGACCAGGTCCACCAGCCGGTGCAGTACCAGGTGGAGCCCGTGGTGCAGACCCCGTTGTCGAGGGCGGAGAAGGCCGTGAGGGGCTTGATGGTGGAGCCGGGCGGGTACAGGCCGGAGATGGCGCGGTTGAGCATGGGGTAGTTGGCGCTCTCGTCCTGGAGCGCCTGCCAGTCCGAGGTGGAGATGCCGCCCACGAAGGCGCTCGGCGAGAAGGTCGGGTAGCTCGCCATGGCGAGGACCTCGCCGTTGGTGCAGTCGAGCACCACCACCGAGCCGCTCGCCGTGTAGCCCTCGGAGATGCGGCCCTCCACGACCTCCTTGAGGGACTCCTCCGCCACGGCCTGGATGTTGGCGTCCAGGGTGAGCACGACGTCTGAGCCGCGCTGCGCCTCGATGGTGGTGGAGAGCCCCGTCACGTCGCCCGAGGCGTTGACGTAGACGACCTGCTCGCCGCGGACGCCCTGCAGGACGCTCTCGTACTGGAGCTCGATGCCGGTCTGGCCCACCGTGTCGCCGGAGCGGTAGTCGATCGAGGTGCTGTCGTCGGTGCTCGACTCGAGCTGGTCCGAGGTCACCGTGCCGGTGTAGCCCACCACGTGGGCCGCGAGCGAGCCCAGCGGGTAGGAGCGAAACGAGTTCTCCGTCACGGTGACGCCCGAGAAGACGTCGGCGTGCTCCCCGATGTAGGCGACCACGCGGCGGGAGACGTCAACCGAGACGGTGCGCAGGCTCTGGTAGCCGGAGGTGGTGTCCTGGAGGTTGCGCCTGACCGCCTGCGCGGGCATGCCGATGAGGTTGCCCAGGAGCTGGACCTCCACGTCGTCGTCCACCACGTCGGACTCCGCCGTGACGGTGAGGCTCGCGCGGTTGGTCACGATCTCCACGCCGTTGCGGTCGAGGATGCGGCCGCGCGGGGCCTGGGTGTAGACCGTGGTGGTGCGGTTGGACTCGGCCTGCTCGAGGTACTCATCGGCCGAGACGAGCTGCATGGACCAGAGCCGGGCGACGAGCGCGGCAAAGATGCCGCCCACCACGGCGCACAGGCCCTTGAGGCGCCCCGAGAGGGTGGAGTCGGCCGAGGAGTCGCCGCCCCCCGAGGCGCGCGGCGACGAGCCGCCGATGTCCAGCGTGAAGGCGGCCTCCGCGCGGCCGAAGACCACGTAGATGACCACAAGCGCGACCGCGAGGACGGCGCAGACGATGATCAGGACGATCGTGACATCCATGGCGGCACCTAGAGGCTGTGCTTGCCGCGGCGCGCTCCACCGAGGTTGGGTCCGGTGACGTGCACCCGTGAGAAGTAGTAGGCGAAGGGGAGGAAGAAGAGGAGGGTGAGCAGCGCCGTGGGGAGCGTCCGGTAGACGAGGACGTCCAGCAGCGACGAGGCCTCCCCCACGAGGAGCATGGCGAGGTGGTAGACGAGCCCCACGCCGAGGTCGGCGCCGGCGAAGAGGACCACCGTGGCCCCGAGGCCGTCGGCCATGCGGTTGCGCTCCTCAATCCCCAGGACGAAGGACGAGACCGTGAGGCAGAAGGCCATGAGCCCCACGGGCCCCGTGGACGAGAGGTCGAAGAAGAGCCCCGAGAGAAAGCCGGCCACGACGGCCCTCCTGCCGCCCATGAGCAGGGAGACGCAGGCCGAGAAGATCAGGGCGAAGTTGGCCCTCCCGTTGCCGATCCCCACGTTGGGCGCGAGGGCGAGCTGGGCGACGGCGCATGTGACGGCGAGGACGACGACGCTGCGCGCCTCGCGGTTCTTGTCGGCTACCTGCACGTCACTCCCCCTCCTCCGTCTCTTCCCCCTCGTCGTCCTCGGTGGTGGCATCCGTGGCGGTGGCGCTCGAGGTGTCCTGGGCGTCGGCGGAGGCGACGTCCTCCTCGGTGGCCTCCTGCTCCTCGGTGAGGGAGGTGATGACGAGGACCTCCTCGTTGTTCTCGGCCGAGGAGTAGGGCTCCACGATGATGGTGAGGTACGAGGAGCCCGGCGTGCTCTCAACGCTCGTGACCTCGCCGATGGGCAGGCCCTTGGGGAAGACGCCGCCGAGGCCGCTCGTCACCACCACGTCGCCCACCGAGACCGTGCTGCTCGAGGGGATGAGCGTGAGGTAGAGCTGCCCGTCGACCGAGCCCTCGACCATCCCCTGGAGGCGGCTCGACTGGAGCATGGCCGAGACGGACGAGTTCTCGTCGGTGATGAGCCGCACCGTGGAGGTGGAGGCGCCGCACTCGACGATCTGCCCGATGATGCCGCTCGAGGAGGTCACGGGCATGCCCACGGAGAGCCCCGAGAGCGTGCCCTTGTCGATGGTGACCGTGGCGGACCACGAGTCGGTGGACTCGGAGATGATGTGGGCGGCCGTGGACTGCAGGTTGTAGACGTCCTGGAGGTCGAGCAGCGCCTGGAGCCGCTCGGCGGTCTGGGCGTCCTCCTCGAGCTCCACGTTCTTGGCGCGGAGCTCCTCGACCTCGGCCTGGAGCTCGGAGAGGGTCTCCTGGTCAGCCGTGAGGTTGGTGATGACGTTGCCGAGGCCCTGGAAGGGCGCGGAGATCGCGGCGCCGAGGTAGCGGACGGGGTAGGTCACCGTCTGAAAGGCGCTGCGCGCGGCGGCAAGGGGTCCCTCGTCCCCCATGCGGCAGCTCACCGTGAACAGGGCCACGGAGATGAAGCAGCAGATGACGAGGGTGCGCCCGCTGCCGCCCCGCTTCTGGTTTCCGAGTGCCGGCGCAGAGGCCCGGCTGGGAGTGGAGAGGGGCACGCCGGCTAGCTCGCCTTCTGGACGAAGTTGCCGGAGAGGGCGTTGGCCTCGAGAACCCGCGCGCAGCCGTTGACCACGTTCTCGAGGGCGGTGGGGCTCACGTTGACGGGGACGCCGGTCTCCTCGCGGAGGCGCTGGTCGAGGCCGCGGAGCAGGCCGCCGCCGCCCGTGAGGAGGATGCCGTAGTACATGAGGTCGGAGGCGAGGTCCGGCGGCGTGACGTCGAGCGCGTCCTTGACGGCCTTGGTGACCTCGTCGAGCGGACGGTCGAGCGCGCGGCGGATCTCCTCGCTCTCGATGCGCACCGACTTGGGCAGGCCGCTCATGACGTCGCGGCCGTTGACCTCGACGTCGAGCTCCTCGGCAAGAGGCGCCGCCGAGCCCACCTTGATCTTGATGTCCTCGGCCGTGCGCTCGCCGATGGAGAGGTTGTACGCGTCGCGGACGTGCTCGAGGATCACCTGGTCGAACTCGTCGCCCGCCGTGCGGATGGACTGCGAGATGACGATGCCGCCCATCGAGATGACGGCGACCTCGGTGGTGCCGCCGCCGATGTCCACGACCATGGAGCCCGTGGGGTCCTCGATGGGCAGGTCCGCG
>CAZCTE010000010.1:0-15121 GCA_964501395.1 uncultured Atopobium sp. | reverse complement strand
CATCCACAAGAACCAGGCCGCCCAGCGCAAGAGCGGCGTCCAGAAGCTCGTGAACTCGATCAAGTAGGTTAACGGGCTTTCATACCAAGCGCTCGAGAGGGCGGGTCCGGGGTGCTGCCCGGGCCCGCCCTCTTCTTGTGTCTCTTGAGGGCGTGCTCGGGGGGCGCGGTCCCGGCGTCCCGACGGCGCACGGGCGTTGCGCGCGCTCGCCCATAGCCGCGCCTCTCGCTCCCGCCGAGAACGTGTGCGCAAAAAGCGGGTGGCAATCTAACACCAGGCGTTAGATTGCCACCCGCGCTTGGGGCGTATGTGCCTACCGACTACACCGCGTCGGTGCGGCCAAGCGCCTTCTGCATCTCGGCGGTCTTCTCCTTGGTCAGCGGGTAGACGAACTTCAGCGCCACCCACATGAGGAACGCACCGACGAAGTGCACGACACCAACGAGCGTGCGGATGTTCGAGGCGACCTCGGTCGGCTGGTTGGAGCCGAGAGACTCGTCGTAGCCGAGCGCCACCATGACGAGCAGCACGAGCGACGGCCCGAGACCCTGAACGATCTTACGGAACGTGGACTGCACGGCGTAGATGGTGCCCTCCTCGCGGACGCCGTCCTTGAGCTCGCCGTAGTCGATGGCGTCGGCCATCATGGCGTTGCCCACGGCCATAATCACCGACATGCCGATGCCGTTGAGCGCCTGCAGGACCGCGAACGTGGCAATACCGAACCAGTTGGCCGGCACCGGGATGATCATGAGGGCGCACGCGATGACCGACAGCAGGATTCCGCGCTGGGAGGCTTCCTTCTTGCCCCACTTAGCGGTGATCTTGCGCACGAACGGCATGATGAGCAGCATCGGGATGGTCATGAACAGGCCGACGACGCCCGAGATGGCCGTGTTGTGATAGTACGACTGCCACATGACCTGCGTTGCCGTCGTGGCGCCGAGCTGCGCAAAGAGCATCATGCACGTGGCGAACGTGGAGCCGACGGCCGCACGGTTACCGAAGAAGTTCTTGACCGCGCGGAAGAAGTTGAACTTTGCCGCACGCACGCTGTCGGGAATCTCGACGCGCTCGATGGTGGTGTGCACCATGAACTGGAAGGCAACGAGACCGATGATGCCAAGGACGATGGCCAGGATGAACAGACGGTCGCCCATGATGTTCTGGTCGGCATCGTACACGATGAGCGGGATGATGATGCCGGTCGGCACGCTCGCAAGGAGCGAGCCCAGGCTACGGAACGCGCCCAGCTGCGCACGAGCACCAGGATCGGAAGTGATCGTGGAGAGCATGGAGCCGTACGGCACGTTGACGACGGTGTAGCAGGCGTCCCACAGCATGTAGCCCACGACGGCGAGGATGACCTTAGCGGCCATCGGCGCGCCCGGAACAGGCAGGAAGCACAGGGCGCCCGAGATCACGAGGCCGAATGACCCCCAGAAGATGAACGTCAGGAACTTGCCACGCTTGAACTGCCTGCGGCTCGAGTCGATGAGGCCGCCGATCAGCGGGTCGTTGACGCCGTCCCAAACCTTGAGGATCGCGAGGATGACGGCGTAGAGCGCCGTCGGAATGCCCATGTACTGCGTATAGAACAGGGTGAGCCAGCTGCTCGCGAGTGCGAAGCTGCAGTTGCACCCAAAGTCGCCCGCAGCGTAGGACACATAGTCGAGCATGCCGACCTTTTTACGCTTTTCAGGAATTTCTCTTTGAGCCATGGTATCTCCCTATAGGATAAGGAGGTCTCCCCTGATATTGGGGGAGCTCTCAACCTAGAGCCGCCTGACTATATCGGGAGCCAACCTCATGGTCAGACGGCTCATCTATCTAAGCAACCCGCTGCGTAACCACATCGCAGCGGGTGGCGATCTAACGCCTGGTGTTAGATCGCCACCCCGGTTGCTAGAGAACGAAGAAGGCCATTGTCGCCGGTTCGAGGGTGAAGCTGCCCGCCGGCGCCGCCACCGGGTCCAGAGCCGGGACCTCGTCGTTATCACCGAGGACGAGCTCCTGCCCGTTGAGCTTCATGGTCTGCGAGCGCAGGGTGTCGGCCGAGAGCACATAGGCCTCGGCGTCCTTTGGCAGCTCGACCGTCGTGGCGTCGGTCTTGGAGTTGTTGATGACGAGCACGGCATAACCGTCCTTGCCATCAGCGCGATCGTGCACGAAAACGTGCGCGCCCTCCTGCTCCGGCTCGGTCTCGTAGACGGTCTGGCCCATGATGCGGTTCCAGAGCACCACAGCCCACCAGTTCGGGCGCGGCAGATGCGTCATACGGTCGAGATAGCCGTAGTCGCTCGCCGTCAGCGTGTTGTGGAAGATGACGCCGTCGGTGATGGAACTAAAGACGCCGAGCTCGTTCAGCGTACGGAACACGTCCATGTAGGTGGACGCCCACGTGTCGCCACCACCGCCGGCATCTCCGGACTCGGTGACCCACATCGGGGCACCCGGCGCCCACGAGTCGCGGCGCTTGGCATAGTACTGCGCACTCAGCCGCGCCGCCTTGAGGTAAGCCTCGGAGAGCGTCTCGTCTGGGCTCCAGTGGTTGCCCATCGCGGCCATACGCTCGGAGATGCCGTTGTAATAGTGATACGAGAAGATGTCAGGCGCTTCCTCAGCCAGGCTGATCATGTCGTCGGTGGCGAACACGTCTACCCCGAAGGTCCGCATCATGTCTGCCACGCCGCCGGTGCCGGCCTTCCAGCCGTCAGCAGACACGTCGTCGCCCGATGCGGAGCATGCGACGACCTTGCACTCAGGGTAGTTCTCGCGCACGAAGCGCGCAAAGATATCCTGGTCGCGCGCGTACTCGGCGACGCCGTAACCCGGAATGCCGACCATCGAAATGAGGTTCGGCTCGTTCATGAACTCCGCGGCCTCAATTGGCACGCCGTAGTCACGGCTAAAGTCGAAGATGAGCTTCGCCTGGTCGCTCTTCCAAGGGCCGTCGCCATCGTGGGTGCCCACGCAGTTCGCGACCGAGATCATGAGCTTCGCGCCGATGGCACGGACGAAGTCGAGCACGCCCGTCCACATCTCGCGCGTCAGCACCGCGCGGAAGCCCTCGGGCGGCGTGCCGCCCGTGTGACCGTCGAAGTCATAATACGTGTCCGTTGCCCAGGAACCCGAGACGCGCACCCACGCTGGGCCGATCTCACGCGCCAGGGCACGCAGGCGCTCGTTAGAGAGGTCCGCGGGCGGAAACTCGGCCATGAGATCGTTCGCGCTATTGAGGTCGAAGTCACCGAAGCTCGTAATCTGCGGGAACTCCTCGGTGCCCGCCACCTGCTCCGGCGTGTACGGGCGCCAGAACGTGCCACCGGTGACCTCGGCCATCTCGATGTTGTACGAGACAAGCCGCTTGTCGACGGTGCGAACCTCCTCCAGATTTGTCGAATCAAGTCGAATTGTGGGCGACATGGTTCTCCTTTCCATCCAAGGGGTGCGCCGTCGTGCAGCGCGCGCCACGAGGCTGCGGCCTCGTACCCATCCCAGTTTGATACGCCCTGTCGCAGCACGCGCGGCTCTCCTCCCCGCTGCTGCGTCCCCGGCAGACGGCTAGCCGCTGTTAAGCTCCTGCCGAGAACGCTATCTGTTATATCAGTTTTTCAGTTTAAGAAACTGTTGAATGTGATGCCTTGTTCCGTCAACGGCGGATGGTCTTTCGCTCAACGGTCGGTCAGCGAATATTAAGGTTGATGCGTTGGCTATTGTGTTAAAGTTTCCAGATTTTCTAATTCATCTCTAAGATAGATTCTCAGCATAACCCGTTATTCTTCTGAAATCGCATTTTGCGTTGTGGCCTCATGGTTGAGGCCCCGCCGCTGGAGACTTCCCAAACGGTACGTACTGTCGGCCCCACTGCGCGGTTGCGACTACGCCACGCCGCAGATGAGGGAAATGAGGCGGACCATCTCCGTGTCGGGGTCCGCGCCGGACTTGAGGGCCCGCTCGGTCCGCGCGCAGGCGCCCAGCAGGTGCTCGAGCTCGCCGTCCGCGAAGGTCCGCGCCCAGCGCGCGTGGTTTCTCACCTGCCAGTCCTGCTTCTTGAGCTCGGAGGCGAGGGCCCGCGCCTGCCCGCGCGCGGCGAGCGAGCGGGCGCACACGAGCTCGCGCAGGCGACCCACGATCAAGGAGAGAAGCCCCAGGGCTGAGCCGTCGAGCAGGTGGTACAGGACCAGCGCGCGGTGGGCGTCCCGTCCGGAGAGGCGGTCGAGGAACTCCCAGGGCTTGACCTCCGCCACGCGGGCCACGTGCCGCTCGACGAAGGGCAGCGTGATGGTGCCGGACCCGCCCAGAAGCTCCGCGAGCGTGGCCACCTGGTTGTTGAGCATGGTCGTGGACTCGCCCACGCGGGCGACGAGCTCCCGCGCGGCATCCGCGTCAACGCTCACGCCGTGCGACGCGGCGAGCCTCTGCACGTAGGGCGGCAGGTCGCGGCCCTTCTTCTGCTCGCACGAGACCACGCTCTTGGGCCCCACCTTGGCGACCGCCTTGTAGAGGCGGGTGTTCTTTGCGAGCGTGGCGGCCACGAGCGCGAGCGTGCAGCTGGGATTGGGATCGGCAAGGTAGCCGACGATGGCCTCCGAGACCGGCTTGGGGAGCTTCTCGGCCCCGTCGATCACCACGACGCGGCGGCCCGACCCCATGGGCAGCGTGTTGAGCGAGGCGAGAACGGCCTCCGGCTCGAGGTCGGTGGTCGCCGCGATCTCCTCGAGGTTGAAGGCGGCGAGAGGCCCGTCCACGCGGGCCCGGAGACGCGCCACGACCTGCGAGCGCCTGAGCTCGTCCGGCCCCACGATGAGGTATGCGGGAAGCAGCTCCGGCCCGTCCGCCATGCGACGTCCCCCTCTGCGGCCCTGTCGGCCGCGCACGGTCTCCGCGCACGAGGCGCGCCTGCGGAAAGTGTAGCACGGGCGCCGCATGCGGCCCGCCCCCCACCGGACCGCGCGGCACGCCGCTATCCTCCGGCACTCCCCCTCTGGCAGCTCACCACGGGCCCGAGCTCGCCGGGCTCCACCGTGACGTCACCCGCGTCGATCGTGCAGAGAAAGAGCGCGCCCGCCGCCTCGAGCGCCTCCACGCACTCCGCCGTGGGGTGCCCGTAGCTGTTGCCCTCCCCCGCGCTCGCCACCGCCACCTCGGGGTCGAGAGCCTCGGCGAGCCCCTCGTCGAGGGAGGCGGCCGAGCCGTGGTGCCCCACCTTGAGGAAGTCGATGTCGCCCACGTCGCCGCGCTCCACCGCGGCGCCCGTCTCGTCCTGCTCGGCGTCCGCGGCGAGCAGCCCCGTGAGGCTCCGCGTCCCGTCGTCGAACTCGAGGGCGAGCTCGAGTGACCCCGCGTTGTCGTCCCCTCCCTGCGGCTCCACGGGCGAGACCGCCCGCAGGGAGAACCGCCCCACGCTCAGCACGTCACCGTAGCCGACCTCAACTACCTCGGGAAGCTCTCCCAGATCGGAGACGTCCGCCCCCTCGGGCACGATCACCTGTCCCACCGAGACGGAGGCCAGGACGTCCTCGAGGCCGCCCGCGTGGTCCGAGTGGAGGTGGGTGAGCACCACCGCGTCGAGGAAGAAGACGTTGTTGCGGGCGAGGGCCTCCACGACGTCATCCCCGGGCCCCGTGTCCACGAGGATCGATGAGGGGCCGTCGGTCACGAGGATGGCGTCGCCCTGCCCCACGTCGAGGACGCAGACGCGAGCCGGGGCAAAGATCGACCACCGCACCACCCACGCGAACGCGCACCCCACCACGAGCGACAGGGCGCCGAGAACCGCGCGGCGCCTCACGCGGGGCCACCACAGCAGGAGGACGGCCAGGACCGCGACGAGGACGGCGAGCGCGGGCCCCTCATCCACGGAGACCGCCACGGAGGCGAGGGGCAGCCCCGCGAGGGCCTTGGTCACGGCCACGAAGGCCCCGCCGATGAGGTCGCAGGCCGCGAGGGGCACGGCCTGGACCGCCGGCGCCCAGAAGAGGCAGGCCGCCACGAGCCCCGCCGCGAGGAAGGCCGAGAAGAGCGGGCCGAGGACCACGTTCGCCAGCGGCGCCACGAGCGACAGCGTGGAGAAGGTCGAGCAGGTGAGCGGCAGCGACACCGCCTGGCATACGAGCGTGAGGGCGAGGCTCTCCTCGGCATCTCCCAGAAGGCCCGAGACGGCCTCGCGAACGGGCGCGGGGAGCCTGCGCGGGACCGAGACCCGCGGGAGCACCGCCCTCACGGCGTAGCGGGCGTAGCTTCCGAAGGCGCAGATGCCGAGGACGCAGATGACGGACAGCAGGAACCCGAGCTGCCCCGTGAGGCCGGGGTCGGCCAGGGCCAGCGCGAGCGAGACCGCGCTGGCCGAGGAGAGCGGGTGCGCGCGGCGGCCGAGCGAGGCCGACGCGGCGGCCACGAAGGACATGGCGCAGGAGCGCACGGCCGAGACGGGCGCGCCGCAGAACGCGACGAAGAGCGCCGACACGCAGAGGAGCAGCGCCGTCCGCGGCAGGCGTGGGAGCCCCGTGCGCTCGAGGAGGGCCCCTGCGAGCGCCGTGACGAGCACGAGGTGCCCGCCCGAGACCGCCACGAGGTGCGAGACGCCGCAGGCCGCGAAGGCGTCGCTGAGCCCGCGCCCCTTGATGGCCACGGTCGAGCCGCAGACGCTCCCCGCAAGGAGGGCCCGCGCATCCGAGCTCTCGGCGTCAAGGGACTCGAGCACGGCCTCCCGGAGGGCGCCGATCACCCCGGCGAGTCCCTCCGGCCCCTCGACGGAGAGGACGCGGGTGGCGCGCACGGTCCCCGCGAGCCCCTGCGCGCGCGAGGAGGTCCCCCAGTCGTCATCGTCATTGGGCTCGAAGGTGCCCACGCAGGTGAGGGTGGAGCCGGCCGCAAGGGCCTCGTCCGTCACAAGCCAGACCTCCCCGAGCGAGCCGTCCTCGCCGATGACCCGCGCGCGCCCGCGCCAGCCGGTGGCGCCAAGGCTCATGTCTCCCGTGACCTCGAAGGACCACGAGGAGACCGGGCTGCTCCCGAGGGCGGCCTCGAGCGCGCTCTGGCGGGAGAGCTCCGCCGCCGCGGAGACGCCGGAGGCCACGAGCGCCGCCCCAACCACCGCGACGAGCGGGACGACGGCGCGTGCGCGCGTGCGAAAGAGCGCGAGGCACGCCGCAAGCGCAATCGCGGCCACAAGAAGCACGGAGGCGGCAAGCCCCTCCGCTGCCGGAGCCTGCTCGAGCACCACGCGCTCGCACGCGATAACGGCAACGAGGGCCCAGAGGGTCTCCGGGAGCGCGGGCCTCGGCGGCGGCTCGAGCCGGGACGAGGCCACGGCGCTCGGCGGCGGATCGGCAACCTCGGTCCCCGGAGAGGCCGCGCCCCGCACCAGCGGCGGCTCCAGCCGGGACGGACCAGCCGCGCCCTCAGACACAGATCATCGCCTCCAGCTTGGCGTACTTCTTCTCCCCAATGCCGGAGACCCGCATGAGGTCCTCTATTGAGGAGAAGGGCCCGTTCTGCTCGCGATCGTCGATGATCGCCTGCGCCGTGGCCTCCCCCACCCCCGGAAGGGTGTCGAGCTCCTCCAGGGTGGCGGTGTTGATGTTCACGAGGCCGCCGCTCGTGGAATCCTCGGTGGCGGTCGTCCCCGTGGCGGCCGCGGAGGCGGCGCTCACCTCCTCGCCCTCGACGGGCACCCGCACCTTTTCGCCGTCTGAGAGGGGCGTCGCCAGGTTCAGCGAGCTCGTGTCGGCGTCCTCCGTGAGGCCGCCCGCGGCAAGCACCGCGTCGTTGGCCCGGGAGCCCGCCGGCAGCTCGTAGACGCCCGGCGCGGCCACGGCGCCGTCCACGTGCACCACGAGCGTCTCGGCCTCCGCCCCCTCCTCGACCACCTCGTCGTCGCCCTCGTCCTCGGTCTCGACGGTGGTCTCGGCCGCCTCGTCCCCCTCGGCCTCGGCCTCCGCCGCGCGCTCCACGACAACGCCCGAGGACAGGGCGCCGCTCGCCGCGACGCCCACGCCAAAGACCAGAAGCGCAACCACCACCGTGGCCGCGACCGCCGCCCTCCCCGCGATGCCGAACTTCCGCGCGAGCCGCTCCGCGCGCCCGCCCCTTCTCGCCTGCGCCATGGGCCCCTCCCCGGTCCGCTCCCCTCCCACGAGCATGACCGAAGGGTCGGCGGCACCAGGCCAGATCCCCGGATTCCGCGCCACTGCGCTACCAGGTAACGAACACGTCACGTTCACAGAGGGGCCGCGCCCGAGCTATCCCGGGTGCGGCCCTTCAGCAACGTAATTTTGATCGTGAGGCCGGTGAACCGCCAGCGGCTTAGAGCCTACCGCTCGCCGCCCCTCCAGGCGGAGAGCTCGTTGTGGTGCTCGCGGAGCGGCCCCTTTGGCGCGCGGTAGGACGGGCACTGCGCGTAGTCCCGCCACTCGACGCTCTCCACGAGGTCGGCGACCATGGCCTCGTGGTCGAAGCTCTCCCACGCCTCCCCAACCTCGCGCATGCGGGCGTGGGTCTCGGGGCGGCGCGGCATGAAGAGGGTGCAGCAGTCGGGCGCCGTCTGGCAGGAGATGTCGTAGGTCCCGATCTCCTGGGCGCGCGCGATGATCTCCTGCTTGTCTGAGCCAATGAGCGGCCGCAGGATCGGCATGGTCACGGCCTCGTTCACGGCCGCGATGTTCTCGAGCGTCTGGGAGGCCACCTGGCCCAGGGACTCTCCCGTGACGATGGCCTTGGCGCCCTCGCGCTGCGCGATGCGCTCGGCCACCTGCATCATGACGCGCCGGTACATGATGATGCGCAGCCCCTGCGGCACGGCGAGCGAGATCTCGCGCTGCCGCTCGCCGAAGGGCACCACGTAGAGCCTCCCCACCACGCCGGACGGCGCGAGCGCCTCCACGATGTCCTGGCAGAGCCACTCGCTCGTGTCCGAGGTCATGGGCCGACCCGAGAAGTGCACGGGGACGCAGATGGCGCCCCTGCGCCCCACCATCCACGTGGCCACCGGCGAGTCGAAGCCGCTCGAGAGCAGCGTCACCACCTTGCCGGCGGTCCCCACGGGAAGCCCGCCCACGCCGGGCGCGGAGGACGCGTAGACGTAGGCGTTGCCCTGCACCACGTGCACGACAACGGTGACGTCCGGGTTGTGGACGTCCACCTTCTTCTCGGGGAAGGCCGCGCAGAGCTCGGCCCCCACGAGCTTGTTCATCTCGAGGCTGTGGCGCTCGTAGTTGGTGGAGGAGCGGCGCGCGTGCACCTTGAAGGTGGAGAAGTCTCCCGCCTCGCCGAGGGCGCGCACGGCGGCTGCGCAGTACTCGGCCTCGTCAAGCCCGCACTTGTAGGCGAGCGAGACCCGCGCCACGCCCGGCACGCGCCGGATGGCGGCGGCGAACTCCTCCGTGGCGAGCCGGTCCTCGGCCTCCACGGCGATGTGCCCCGACATGCGCGAGACGCTCGAGACGCCCCGGCCCCGCAGGGCGCGCTGGAGGTTGGTGACGAGCTGGTTCTCAAAGGTGGAGCGGTTCTTCCCCTTGAGCCCGATCTCGTGGTAGTGGACGAGGCAGAGTCTCTCCGACATGCGCCCGACCTAGATCTCGATGGTGTTAGAGCCCTTGATGTCGTTGTCAAAGTCCTCTTTGACAAAGCTCAGGGTGTCATCCTCGATCTCCTGCATGGCGATGGACACCGGGTCCTCGCCGGAGACGACGGTGGTGATGTCGTCGAAGTCCTGGATCGCGGTGACGCGCAGGTGCTGCCCGCGCACCATGTTGTTGATGTCGCACGCGCGCTTGGACGCGATCGAGCAGAGCAGGAAGGGGTTGTGCTCGGTCTTCTCGAGCAGGGCGTCGATCTCCGGCTTAATGACAGACATCTTGGATGGGACCTCCAGCAGTCTCGTACGTTTCAATGACGTGGGCCAGCTCGCCCACCGCGCGGTCGAGGTCGTCGTTGACGATCCGCACGTCGTAGCGGGCGGCGCAGCCCATCTCGGAGCGGGCGTTGGCGAGGCGTCGCCTGACCGACTCCTCGTCCTCGGTGCCGCGCCCGCGGAGCCTGCGCTCCAGCTCCTCGGCGCTGGGGGGCTCGATGAAGACGAGAACCGCGTCCGGGACGGCCGCACGCACGCTGAGCCCACCCTGGACGTCGATCTCGAGCACCACCGAGCTGCCCTCCGAGAGCAGCCGCTCGACCTCGCTTGTGAGCGTGCCGTAGCGGTGCCCGTGCACCCAGGCCCACTCGAGGAACTCCCCCGCCGCGACCCTGCGGTCGAACTCCTCGTCGTCGAGGAAGTAGTAGGCGACCCCGTCCCGCTCCCCGGGACGAGGCCCCCTCGTAGTGGCCGAAACCGTCAGGCCCAGGCCGGACACCCGTTCTCGCAGCAGCGAGACGAGCGTGCCCTTGCCCACGCCTGACGGCCCCGAAACGACGAAGAGACGTGCCTCTCTGGCCACGTTACTTGGTGAGGGCCTCGAGAAGCTGCTCGCGCTGACGGGCGCCCAAGCCCTTGACGCGACGGGTGGCGGAGATGCCGAGCTCATCCATGATCTTGGCGGCCTTGGCCTTGCCGTAGCCCGGGAGGGACTCGATGAGGGTGGAGACCTTCATGCGGGTGGCGATGGGATCGTCGGACTCGAGGACGTCCTGAAGCGCGACCTTTCCGCTCTTAATCTTCTCGCGCAGCTCAGCGCGCTCGTGGCGGGCCTGGGCCGCCTTCTCGAGGGCTGCCTTGCGCTGCTCGTCGGTAAGCTGGGGTAGGGCCATGTGATCCTCCAATATACGTTCTCTTCTGTCGCCCGTATCGGACCGGTCGACTTCGCAACTGTACATATTGCCCATTTAGCTCGCGGTTTGCAACATCCCACCACAAGACGCGCCGCTCACGGGCATTCCTTCACAAAAACAAGGGGACCAGGGACGGGGCTGCGACCTGCTGCGGAGCGGGCGCGCGCCGTACCCTGGCCCACGCGCGGCGGCCGGCCGCGGTCCGAGCCGGCCGCCCGCCGCCCGTCAGCGCCCCAAGCCCTAGGCCATGAGCTCCGCGCAGATGGCGTCGAAGGCCGCCGCGGGGTCGTCCGCGCCGGTGATGGGCCGGCCGATGACCAGCTTGGACGCACCGGCCGCCACCGCTGCCGCGGGCGTGGCCACGCGCCGCTGGTCGCCCTTCTCGGAGCCGGCGGGGCGCACCCCCGGCGTGACGATGAGCGCGTCGGGGCCGAGAAGCTCGCGCATCTGCGCCGCCTCCTGCGGCGAGCAGACGATGCCGTCTGCGCCTGCGCCATAGGAGAGCGACGCCAGCCGGGAGACCTCCTCGGCCAGGGGCGCCTCGACCCCGATCTCCTTGAGGGCGCCCTGGTCCATGCTCGTGAGGACGGAGATGGCCACGAGGCGGGTGCGGTCCCCGCCGCGCTGCTCGGCCGCCTGCTCGGCGCCCCTGCGCGCGGCCTCCACCATGGCCGAGGAGCCCAGGCCGTGGATGGAGAGGATGTCCGCCCCCGTGAGCGAGGCGGAGCGCACCGCCCCCTCCACCTGAAAGGGGATGTCGTGGACCTTGAGGTCGAGGAAGACGCGCAGGCCGCGCTCGCGCATGGCGGCCACGATCGAGGGCCCCTCGGCAAAGAAGAGCGTCATGCCCACCTTCACCCAGGTGGCCTTGCCCGCAAGGAGGTCGGCGAGCTCGAAGGCGCGCTCGCGCGAGCAGTCCAGGGCGATGATGACCTTGTCGCTTGCCTGTTCGTACGTCAGCATTCGAAGGCTCCAATCAGCTCGTTGACGTCGCTCGCGCCCTGCGAGGCAACCCATGCGGCCAGGCCGTCGACGACGTCGCCCGCGCACGCGGGGTCGTGGAAGTTGGCGGTCCCCACCGTGACGGAGGTGGCGCCCGCGAGGATCATCTCGGCGGCGTCCTGCCAGCTGGACACGCCGCCCATGCCGTTGACGGGGATCTTGACGGCCTGCGCGGCCTCCCAGACCATGCGCACCGCAATGGCGTGGATGGCCGGCCCGGAGACCCCGCCCGTGGGCCGCGAGAGGCGGCTTTTGCGCGTGCGCACGTCGATGGACATGCCGTTGATGGTGTTGATGAGGGAGAGCGCGTCGGCGCCCTCGGCCTCGCAGGCGCGCGCAATCTCCGGCACGCGGACGGGGGCCATCTTCACGAGGAGGGGCCGCGTCACGCGCGGGCGCACCGCGCGCAGGACCTCGGCAGCGCTCTCGGGCGTGCCGCCCACGAGCGCCCCGCCGCGGGCGATGTTGGGGCAGGAGACGTTGAGCTCCACGCCGCTCGCCCAGGGGCAGAGCTCCTCGACGAGCTCCACGGCACGCACGTACTCCTCGACGGAGTGGCCGGCGGCCTGCACGATCACGCGGCAGCCGCGCTCCTCGAGCCCGGCGAGGTAGTCACCGTACTGCTCCACCATGCCCGCCACGCCGGGGTTGGCGAGGCCCACGGTGTTCATCATGCCCGAGGGGACCTCGCACATGCGCGGCGCGGGGTTGCCGGGCCAGGGCTCGGCCGAGCAGCCTTTGAGGGTGATCGCCCCCAGGCGAGAGACGTCGAGGAAGTCCTCGAAGACCGAGCCGAAGCCGAAGGTGCCCGACGCGGTGTTCACGGGGTTCTGCATGCGGATGCCGCCGAGGTCTACGGCCATGCGGACGGGGGTCTGCGCCGCGGCGCCGCTCTCGGCCGCCACGGGCCGCTCGCCCCGCTCGTCCCTCACGGCCGCATCGCTTACGGGTCTCTCGCTCACCAGGCCACCTCCTCGGCGTCGAACACGGGGCCGTCCTTGCAGCAGGACTTGTACGTGCCGTCTGCCATGGCCACGTTGCAGGTGCCGCAGGCACCGAAGCCGCAGCACATCATCCGCTCCATGGACACGCGGCAGGGCACCCGCGCCTCGCGGCAGAGTCGGGCCACGCCGGCCATCATGATCTCGGGTCCGCAGGTGTAGACCATGTCGTAGCTGCGGCTGGCGAGAAGCTCGGCGAGGGCGTCGGTGGTGAAGCCGCGCCTGCCGGCGGTGCCGTCGTCGGTGGTCACGACCACCTCGCCGGCCCCGAGGGCCTCGAGGCGGTCCGCGCCCCAGAGCCGCGCGGCGGTCTGGGCGCCCACAACGGCGTCAAAGGCCACCCCCGCCTCGGAGAGCATGCCGGCGCAGGCCACGACGGGCGGCGCACCCACCCCGCCGGCGACCAGGCAGGCCCGCGCGGCGCCCGCGGGCGGCGTGGGCCAGGGGTTGCCGCAGGGGGCCACGACGGTGGTGACGTCGCCCGCCCCCATGCGGGAGAGGCGCCTCGTGCCCTCCCCCACCACGGCGTAGACGAGCTCCACGGTGCCGGCCGCGCCGTCCGCCGAGGCGAAGGAGAGCGGGATCCGCAGGATCTCGCTCCTGTCGCCGGGTGCGGCGACGTTCAGGAACTGCCCCGGCAGCAGTCGGAAGGCGGCGCCGGGCGCCGAGAGCACGAGCCGCATGAGGCCCTCGCCCGCGGGCTCGTTGGAGAGGACGGCGACCTCGTGGACGCCAAGACCGGTGCCGGAGCCAAGACCGGTCGGGCCGCCGGAGGCGCCCCCGCTCATCGCAGGGACCTCCTGACAGGCGTGACCTCGCCGTCAACGAGCGTGTGGCGCCCGGACACGAAGACGTGCGAGGCGCAGCCGGTGAGCGTCTGGCCGAGCCAGGCGGAGTTCTTCGAGCGGCTCTGGAGCCACTCCGGCGTGACGGTGACCTGGGCCGCCGGGTCGATGACGGTGAGGTCGGCGGCAGAGCCCGCCTCCACGCGCACCTCGGGCAGGCGCAGCACGCGGCGCGGCGCCACGGCCATGACCTCCACGAGCCGCGACCAGCTCATCTTGCCGGGCAGCACGAGGTTGGTGAGCATGAGCGGAAGCGAGGTCTCCAGCCCCACGATGCCAAAGTAGGCGATCTCCCACTCGCAGTCCTTCTCGTGCGGGGCGTGCGGCGCGTGGTCGGTGACCACGCAGTCGATGGAGCCGTCGAGCAGCCCCTCGCGCAGGGCGGCCGCGTCGGAGACGCGGCGCAGCGGCGGGGTCATCCGGAGGTTGGTGACGTAGGCGTCGGAGAGGTCGTCCTCGCAGAGGAAGAGGTGGTGCGGCGTCACCTCGCAGGTGACGGGCAGCCCCTCCGCCTTGGCGGCGCGCACGAGCTCGAGGCCCTTCTCGGTGGAGATGTGGGCCACGTGCAGGGGGCAACCGGTCATGCGACAGAGCTCGATGTCGCGGTAGATCTCAAGCTCCTCGCCCAGGGCGGGCCAGCCGAACATGCCCAGGCGCGTGGAGGCGCGGCCCTCGTTGACCACGCCGTGCGCGGTGAGCGACTCCACCTCGCAGTGCGCCGAGACCACGCGGTCGAACTGGGAGACGTACTCCATGCAGGTGCGCATCATGCCGGCGCTCTGGACGCCGTGGCCGTCGTCGGAGAAGGCCACCGCGCCCTCCTTGACCATGTCGCCGATCTCCGCGAGCGTCTGGCCCTTCTCGCCCACCGTGAGCGCGCCGATGGGCCGGATGTGGCAGAGGCCCGCGTGGTGGGAGCGGTCGATCTGGTAGCGGACCTCGGCGCCGGTGTCGGTCACGGGGTCGGTGTTGGGCATCGTGGCCACGTCGGTGAAGCCGCCGTGGGTCGCGGCGCGCGCACCCGTCTCGATGGTCTCCTTGTACTCGAAGCCGGGATCGCGGAAGTGCACGTGCATGTCCACGAGGCCGGGCACGAGGTACTGGCCCGAGAGGTCGATGACCTCCGCGCCCTCCGGCGCCTCGAGGCCCACGCCCACCTGGGCGATCTCCTTGCCGTCGATGAGCACGTCGCGCACGTCGTCGAGGCCCAGCTGCGGGTCCACGACGTGGGCGCCCCTAAGCAGATACGACATTGCTCCCTCCTCCCAGAAGCAGGTACATCTCGGCCATGCGGGTGAGCACGCCGGCGTTCACCTGGTCGAGGATGCGCGAGCGGGCGCAGTCCGCGACGTCGGCGTTGATCTCCATGCCGCGGTTCATGGGGCCGGGATGGCAGATGATGGCCTCCGGCCGCATGCGGTTCACGCGGTCCATGTCCAGGCCCCAGAGGCGGTTGTACTCGCGGCGGGACGGGATGGCCGCGCCCTCCATGCGCTCGAGCTG
>CAZCTE010000009.1:0-15168 GCA_964501395.1 uncultured Atopobium sp. | reverse complement strand
CGTCGCAAGAACCTGTATGACGGAGCGCACGCAGGTCCCGGCCAGCCAGTTGGCGATGAACTCGTCCTCGGCGGGGTCCCAGCCCATCTCAACCTCGCGGAAGCACTCCTGCATCCTGCCCGCAAGCTCGGCGGCGGCCTCGTTTATCAGCAGCTCCATGACCGAGTTGTCCCGGTCGTTCGTTATGATGCCAACCAAGTCCCTCCGCTCGTCGCAGAGCTTGAGGAAGTTGAGCGTCTCGTCGGAAAGGTCGACGCCGCCAAGCGCGACCCTGCCCCCCCGTCTCGCGGACTCGATGGCCGCGGGGGTAAGCTGACGCTCGATGGAATGGATGAGCGTCTGGGCAAGCGGGTCCATCACGGGCTTGACAACGTTTCTGAACAGGTCTTCCTTGTTCTCGAAGAAGAAGTAGAGCGCACCCGTGGTCACGCCGGAAGCGGAGCAGATCTGGCGAAGCGACGCCCCCTTGTAGCCCCGCTCAGAAAACTCCTTCGCCGCTGCCTTGAGGAGGTGGTTCCTGGTGTCCGAACCCTCATGCCGTACGCGCTCCGACATGGAAGTCTCCGTTCTCTCATACCAAGCTCTGACGTCAAGGAGGCCAAGCGCCCCTTGACGTTCTTTCTCAGTATGCGAGATGTAACGCGTTATGTAATTGAGGTGACGGCTCTCCCCGCCCGACGGGGGTCTCGCTCTCCGCGGACGGTGGTGATGAGGGCGGGGCTTGTCTTGACGATCGACATGCCTCCACAAACCCAAACTCGCGCTTGCGCGTTTGGCCAACAGGCGTGGGGACGACCCATCGCCGAGGGCGCGAGCACCTCGCAGCGAAGGGGCCGTCCCGCCCGACGTCATTCAGGCGTCAGCAGCGTCCCGGCACGCACTGGCACGTCCCGGCTAGCCCTCGAGCGCACGGCGCGCGAGCACGATGCCGCCGAGAATGCCCTGGTCCCCGCCGGGCGATCCCAGGTGAGCGCTCTTCTCGTCAGACATGTCCCCTCCCCTACAGCTCGACGTACACCGTGACAAAGCGGCAGCGCCCAACAGGGTCAATCGTGACCGCGTGCGCGTCGTGCTCAACGGGCGCGCAGTCGCGCTCGAGGAGGTTGACGTAGCTCGCGTGCGAAATCTTGTCAGCGAAGACGAGGCGCGCCCCTGCCTCCCCGTCCTCGAGGCCGTTGTAGAGGCGCACGATAAGGCCCGGACGGTCCTCGGCGCGCTTCACGCAGCTGAGCGTGAGGTCGCCCTCCAGGCTCATGAGCGAGCGCTCGGGCCTCTCGGTCCCGGTCCTCTCCATCTGCGAGAATATCAGGCGGCCGTTGAGGAACGGGGCGTACTCGTAGGCGTCGAGCGGCGTGTTGAACGCGCGGGCAACGTCGGCCACGCGGGCCTCGTCGAAGGTGCCTGCGAATGTGGAGAAGCCCAGCTCGTAGGTCATCTCGCGGTTGAGCTGGGCCGCCGGGGTCTCCATGGTCTTCTCGCCTGAGGCGCGGCCCGGACGGTAGAGCAGGTTCTCCTTGCCCATGAAGCCGTAGGTGCGAAAGAGCGTGAGGCAGATCTGGTTGCCGCGACCGCCGGGACGCAGCTCGTCGTCAACGATCTGATACTCGCGCACGCCCCGCGGGAACACGGCAAGCCCCCGCCCCTCGCCAAAGAGGGCCACATAGGACTGCGTGGGCTCGATCGACACGGGCGGCTCCTGCCACGAGCCCTCCTTCTGCACCCAGTTGACGGGCATGCCGCCCGGCTCGTTGGGCTCCGGGGTCTCGGGGGCACCAAGGCTCGCGCGGTAGAGCGCCATGTCGCGCTCGTGCACGTTCTCTCGGACGATGGGGCCAAACTGTTCGTCGGCATGGTTCACGCGCGTGGCGAGCTGCGCGTCAAAGAGCGCGCACAGGCGGTGCGAGCGCGGCTCGGTGTTGTCCACGCGCACGGAGAGGCCGATGACGGGCGATCCCTTCTCGAGCGTCACCGTAAGCGTCACCGGGAGGCGCGCGTCGCAGACGCCGGCCGCGCGGGCCTCCAGGTCGCGCGGGACCAGCATGTCAAAGGACACGCGGGCGCGCTGGACAACGCCGGATGCCTCGATCTCCACCCGCGGCTCAAAGTCCGTGGAGCGCACGACAAGATCGGCGCGGGGCGGCGAGTAGTTGAAGCTGTCGCCGTCGTCGCCGTTCTCCACGAGCACGGCCTCGCGCTCGTACACCACGCCGTCGGCCTTGCTCTCAACGCGCAGGCTCCCGTCCGCGTTGACCTCCACGCGATAGAACTCGTTCTCCAGGGCGTCCGCGGGCGCGAGCGGATCCTCCCCGGACTCGCCCGGCACGAGCGTGAGGCGCGAGAACCCCAGCGCCGGCACGTCGCTCGCGTCTACCGCCACCGTTGCCTCAAAGACCTGCTCGGGAATCTCGATCGGGCGGCTCGGGTCGAGCCGGATGGTCTGGGTGAGCACGTAGTCGGTGAGGTCTCGCTTGGCGAGCACGGTGTAGGGCACGCGCCTCCCGTCCTCGGCAACGAGCGAACGCTCGCCGCCCGGCAGGTACATCTTCGTCGTGACCACGCCGCTTCGCCGCCTGGGCAGCGGGTTGAAGACCGTGAGCGAGTGGCGGTTCTCGGCGTCCGCGAGCGAGGTGACGATGAGGCGCTCGTGAAGCTCGACGAGGTTCGCCGCGATGTCGTGCACCTGCTTGTAGCGCAGGTAGACGTCCTCGTTGACCTCGTCGTTCACCGAGGAGCCAATGGAGTCGTGCGCCGCGTTCTCGAACATGAGCTTCCAGAGCGCGTCCACGGCGCCGCGCGGGTACTCGTTGCCCAGCCGCGAGGAGAGCAGGAGGATGGGCTCCATGACGTTGACCACGTAGTTCTGCATCTGCGTGTTGAGCGCCTTGAGGTCGGAGCGGGACGAGAAGATCGATCGGTGGATGCGCATGTGCTTGCCCACGAGCAGCTCGCCCGACACCTCCTCGAGCGGCTCCTCGCGCTCGGCAACGGCGCGCTTGAGGTCCTCCATGAACTCGGGGAGCGTCGAGATGCGATAGGTGTTCTCAGGGTCCGCCTCCTGGCGCGCCGCCACGATCTGGGGAAGGTTGGCGCGAATGGGCGCCTGGTCAAAGCCAACGGGGAAGTAGACCTCGTCGGTTGCCGCGCGACCAGCCGCCTTGTCCATGCACTGCTCGTCCCAGAAGCGCTCGACAAGCGGGCCTTCCTCGGGGATGTTGCCCCCGATGTAGTAGCCGTTGGGAATCTGGGAGGCGAGAACCGTTGACCCGTCGTCGCCGCGCCAGACGAAGTCGGTGTGGGCGGCCATGTCATCGGAGACGCCGCGCCAGAACAGCGTCGCGTCCATCCCAAAGCCGCGGTAGATCTGCGGCATGTTGCCCGCCTGCCCAAAGGAGTCCGGCATGTAGCCCACCATCATGGACCCGCCCAGCTCCTCGGCGCGGCGAATGCCAAAGTAGAGGTTGCGCACGATCGACTCACCGCTGATCACCATCTGGTCGGTCTGCGTGTACCAGGGCCCCACCACGAGGCGGCCCGCGCGCACGAGCGCCTCCATGCGCGGCCGGTCCTCGGGCTTCCAGGCCAGGTAGTCGTCGATGAGGCAGGACTGCCCGTCGAGCATGAAGGCCGTGAACCCAGGCTCCCGCTCGAGGGTGTCCATGACGTCGCCGAGATCCTTCTGCAGGTAGACCTTGGAGCGGGAGGTCGTGAAGTACCACTCCCGGTCCCAGTGCGAGTGCGCAACGATATGGATGTGCTTGCCCATGATCCCCCTATCGTGTCGGGTGTGCTGAGAGAAAGGGCCCGCCGCTGCGCTGGGTGCGCGGGCGACGGACCCGTTTCGACGCGATGCTCGTGACGAGGCGCTACTCGAAGGAGATCTCGATGTCGTCCTCCGAGACGTCCTCGGTGGTGTCCTCGCGGAAGTCCACGAGCGCGGTGGAGGCGATTGCGATGAACAGGCCGCCCACGATGATGCCGATGATGTAGCCCCAGGGGTTGACCATCGTGATGAAGCCGTACCAGCCGCCGAGCGGGGGAATCACGGCCGTGGTGCCAAGGGCCGCGCCGATGCCGGCGCCGAGCGCGGAGCCGATCACGTTGATGGGAATGAGGCGCGTGGGCTTGACGAGGGTGAACGGGATGGCGCCCTCGGTGATGCCGACGAAGCTCATGGGCCAGTTGCCGGCGGCGGAGTTGCGCAGATCGGCCGAGAAGCGGTCCTTGCGAATGACCGAGGCGATGGCGTAGCCCAGCGGCGGGATGGTGATGGCGAGGTTGGTGTACACGCACGGGGTGTAGACGCCCGCGAGCATGAGCGCGTTGGTCGCGGTCCACGCGGCCTTGTTCACCGGACCGCCCATGTCGAAGCCGATCATGGCGCCGAGGACGACGGCCATGATCACGCGGTTGGAGTCCTCCTCGCACATGACGGTCAGCCAGTCGATGATGGCGTTGTTGATCATAGAAAGCGGGGTCGCAAGCAGCACCGCAACGATGGCGACGCCACCGGAGGCAATGAGCGGCAGCACGACGTTGGGCATGACGGCCTGGGCGCTCTCCGGGACCTTGATGGTCTTCATGGCCCAGCGGACGAGGTAGCCGCCGATGAAGGCGTACAGCACGGCGCCGAGGAAGCCGGCCTGGGTGTTGGTTGCCACGGCACCGCCGATGAGGCCGGCGGCGAGGCCGGGCTTGTTGGCGATGGAGTAGCCGATGAAGCCGGCGAGCACGGTGTTCACGAGGCCGATGCCCGTCCAGCCGACCTGGTTGACGTCATAGAGGAACCCGGCGAACCCGGTGAGGTCGTCGGTCAGCTCCGTGATGCCCATGGCAAGCCCGATGACCTGCGGAATGGCAACGATCAGCGACGCGCCGACGATCATCGGCAGCATGTAGCCGATGCCGGTCATCAGGTGACCCCTCGCCTCCTTGAGGAACTTCTTCATAGTTGCACCCTTCTCGAACGGACTTCTACCACACGGAACGCGAGCGCCAGATACGACCCCGGGCACGATGCCCGCCAGGGTGGCGCGGCGTTGCCAGTTGCCCCTACTTCTTGGACTCCACGGCGGAACCGCACTTCTTGAGCACGGCCTCCGGGGCCTTGATGCAGGTGTTGATATCGACGCGAATCTTGGGCCTGCCCTCGAAGCGCTCCTCCTCGTCGATCATCTGATCGGTGGCAAAGAGCACGAAGTCCGCCTCCTGGGCCTCGGCCCCCGAGATCTTGTCGACGAAGCCGGTGGCCCCCTGCTGCTCGATCTTCACGTCCCAGCCGAGCTTCTCGCCGGCCTTCATGAGCGCCTTCGCCGCCATGGGCGTGTGCGCGAGCCCGGCGGGGCACTTGGAAACGCCTACGACCTTCATGCTGTTCTCCCTTCTTCCGCTAGCCCAGCTCCTGAAGCCGGACGTGCTCTGCGATGTAGTTGGTCAGCGCGACCGGGTCCTCGCAGGACTTGACCGTCTGCTTGAACTCGTCATCCAGCAGGCTCACGGCGAGGGCGGAGATCATCTGCAGGTGGATGTTGTCCTTGTTCTCCTCGGGGACGAGCAGGGCAAAGAAGAAGCTCGCCTCGTCGGAGTCCATGGTCTCCCACGGGAGGGGGCTCGCAGAGCGCAGGTAGAAGACCTCGACGTGCTTGACGCGCGCGCTCTTGGTGTGCGGGATCGCAAAGCCGTCCGTGAGCCCCGTGCTAATCTGGCGCTCCCGCTCCATGAGGTCGGCGGCGAGCCCCTGCGCGTCGTCGGTTACCCCCAGGCGCGCGGCCTGCTCCGCGATGAAGGAGAAGAGCTCCTCCTTGGCCGACGCCTCGACGTCCAGGAAGACGTCCTGTTCGGTAATGAGCCGCTTGTCGCTCATCGGCACCACCCCCTTCGGTGGCCTCAGTTTCTCCGAGGCCCAAGCTCGGTTCAACGGAGCTGATTTCCGCTTGAAAACGGAAGCGTCCGGAACCTGCGCGGAAGGATTTCCGGTTTGTCTTGGAAAGAAGCGACAAGCTCAGGGGGCGCGCCGACAGGTAGTCTCTATCTCGTTATCTGATGGGGAGGCTCCATGCTCGAGTACCGCAGGCTCGACCGCATTCTCGATATCTTGCTCGGCGCTATGTTCACGCCCGTGTCGAAGCTCTCCTCCCTCATCGGCGTCACCGACCGCACGCTGCGAGACGACGTGTCCACACTCAATCGGACGCTCGGCAAGAACGGCGCGCACGTGGAGCTCAAGCGCGGGGTTGGGTACCACCTCGTCGTCAACGACCGGGACGCCTTCGACGCGTTTCTCGCCAGCCGCGAGCAGAGCCGCGAGTCCAACACCCTGGCATCGACCAGCGGACGCTTTCGCCTGATGCTCAAGGACATCCTCGAGAGGACGGGGTTCGTCACCGCCGAGGAGCTCTCGCGCGAGATCTCGGTGGGCGACAGCACCATCCAGGCCTACATCCACCAGGCGCGCGAGATTCTTGGACGCTACGGCATCGAGCTCGTGAGCAAGCGGGGCATGGGCTTTCGCATCTTCGGGCGCGAGGAGGCCCGGCGCGACTGCTTTGCCAACGAGGTCGTGGACCGCACCTACCGCTCATACGCCACCGGCTTCACCGTCAACGAGCAGATCATCTTCGACCAGATCAACCTCTACGAGCTGGACGAGATCGTCAACCGCCACCTGGATCGCGCGAACATCCGCGCCAATGACTACGAGCTCAAGAACATCAAGGTGCACTTTGCCCTCATGGTCACGCGCACCGCCTCCGGGTCGATCATCGAGTCGGCGCCCGAGATGGGCTACCCGAACGAGGTGCGCGCCTTCGCCGACGAGGTCTGCGACGAGATCCAGGAGCGCATGGGCGTGCGCGTGCCCGAGGCCGAGCGCGCCTACATCTGCCGGCACCTCATTGCCAACGCAAAGGCGCCGGGAAGCCAGGTTGACGCCGCGTGGCTGAACGAGCGAATCGACGCGCTGCTTGGGCTCATCCTCGACGACTACGGCTACGACCTGCACGACGACCCCACGCTGCGCCGCGGGCTCTACAACCACCTGAGCTCGATTTTCCGCGCGATCGACATCGGCAACCCGATGAGAAACCCCCTGCTCAACACCATCAAGCAGAGCTTTCCCCTCAACTTTGAGATTGCGCTCATGTCAACAAGCAAGGTGTTTGACAGGCCTCCGTTCGTGCTCGACGAGGCAAACGTCGGCTACGTGGCGCTCCACATCGGCGCCGCCATCGAGCGACGCTCGAAGGGACAGAGCGCCACGCTGCGGGCGCTGGTGGTGTGCAGCTTTGGGAACGCGGCCGCCTCGTCGCTCCAGGCGCAGCTTGAGACGCTCTTCTCGAGCTCGCTCAAGGTCGTGGCCACGCTCTCCCACTGGGACTACCTCAAGCTGCCGGAGGACTTCTTCGAGGACGTGGCGCTCGTGATCTCCACCGTCCCCCTCAAGGACTGCCCTTGCCCCACGGCGCTCGTGGACTTCTCGCTGCCACCGGCCGACATCAAGAGCGTCTCGCGGCTGGTCCAGTACCTCGAGGACGACAACTCCGACAAGATCCTCCGCTTCTTCTCGGCGGACGCCTTCCGGGTGGTGCATGACGGGACCGACAAGGAGTCCCTGCTCAGGGACATGTGCTCACGGCTGGTGGACGCCGGCGTTGCCGGGGAGGGCTTCTTTGCCTCGACCATGGAGCGCGAGTCCGTGGCGGACACCAGCATGAACGAGGTCTTTGCGATCCCCCACACCATGCGTCCTGAGGCGACGCGGACAACGGTCTCAGTCGCCATCCTGAAGCACCCTCTGAGCTGGTCGGCGAGCTGCGGGGCGGTGCAAATCGTGTTCCTGCTCGCCGTGCGCCCCGGCAACCGCCTTGAGATGGAGCACCTCTACGACCTGCTCGTGCGCATCGTCGAGGACCATCACCTCCAGCAGGAGCTCATCGCGGTGACAGATTACAACGACTTCCTCAAGGTGCTGGCCGGCGCCGTGTGACGCGCGGGTGCCTCTGAGGCCCCGGCGCGGGAATGTCACGCGCCGGGATGGACCGGTCGCCCGGCGCCGCGCCGTACGCTACTCAGCCCCGAGCTCGACCTCCAGGTGGTAGAGGTCGGCGCGATAGTAGGTCTTGACGAACTCCCGCGGCTGGTTGGCCACGTCGTACGAGATGCGCATGATGTAGAGCAGGGGATCCCCTTCGCCTATCGCCAGAAGGTCCGCAATCCCGGCATCGGCAACCACCGCACGAACCTCCTGATGCGCGCGGCTCCACCTCACGCCCAGCTCGTCGCTCATGTACGAGCGCAGCGACTCCTTCGAGAAGTCGCGGTCGATCGCGTGCGGCAGGAAGGCGTGCTCGTAGTAGTTGATCTCAAGATAGTACGGCCGATCGCCCGCATAGCGCACGCGCCGCAGGCGATACACCTCGGTGTGCTCGGGCAATCTGAGCACGCGGCTGACCTCGTCGGAGGCGAGCTCGATCTGGGCATCGATCAGATGCTTCTCGGCGGCAACGCGATCGTCCACATTCCGCTTCACGATGCTCGTCACACGGTTGAGGGCAAAGTTAGGGCGGTTCGCAATGACCTCGGAGCCCACGCCGCGCCGCTTGCTGATCATGCCGTTTTCAGAAAGCATCTCCATGGCCTTGCGCGCCGTCGAGCGCGAGACCCCGTATTGCGTCATCAACTCGCTTTCCGAGGGGATAAGGTCGCCGACCGCGTAGACACCGCCCGCGATGTCCTGAAACAGGATGTCATAGAGCTGGCGGTACAGCTGCTCTTTCCCGCTAAAATCGAGCGTTTGGCTCAACGTACCTCCTGAAAGGTCTGAATGATCGAGGTAGTCGACTATTATTACGTCCGCTTACGGTTCTTTCAGTACAGTTTCGCGCATATGCCAAAAAATATACATGCTGATCGTTTTGCCTGTTCTGCACGGGCGAGCGCCGAACAGGATGGCGGCAGGGCGTGGGACGCGGGGCGCGACGGGGGCGGGGGCGGCATCCGGGCAGCGCCCATGACGCGCCCGCCCAGCGCCTGGACGCCTGTGCCGACCCGCTATGGCGCGCAGATCTCAGCCAGCGCATTCTCGACCTCCCCGAACGAGGGGATTGACGCGAGGCCGCCCATCGCGCGCACCGAGAGCGACGCGGCCATCGAGCTCCAGCGGAGGTTCTCCTCGAGCGGGAGGCCCGCGTACAGGCCATGCGCAAAGGCCCCGTGGAAGATGTCGCCCGCACCGGTGGTATCGACGGCGTGGGCCCTGAAGGCGGGCATGTGGCGCGGTCGGCCCGTTCCGTCGCGATACACCAGGCCGCGGTCGCCCAGCGTCACTACGGCGATTCCGCCGTTGATGCCCTCGATCTGCGTGAGCAGCTCGTCCACGGCGCGCTCGTCGTCCGAATCCTCGAGGGCGGACCCGGTGTACTGGCGGGCGAAGTCCTCCGAGCAAACCAGGTAGTCGACGGCGCGCGCCACCTCATAGGTGCTCGCGCGATACGTGCCCGCATCAACCACCGAGCAGGCGTTGGGGAACGCCTCCATGAGGGCGAGGCTTATGGCGGACTCATGGCCGTCGGACAGAAGAACCGCAGGGGCCTCCGACGGGAGCCCGAACGCGATCTCATGCATCGAGGGCGGGACGTTGAATATGGTGCGGTCCCCAGTGGCGTCATCGACGGCTATTAGGCTGTAGCCGGTGCTGACCCGCTCGTCCATCAACAGGTGGGTGGTGCCCACGCCGGAGCGCGCGAGGTCCGCCCGCACCAACGCGCCGTAGGGGTCGTCTCCCAGGCGCGCCACCAGCTCAACCGGCGCGCCCCAGAGCGCGCACAGGCAGGCCGCGTTCAGCGCCGGGCCACCGGAGCATCCCTGAGCGCCGGCTATGCGGTACTTCCGGTTTGCCTGCAGCGGTCCCGCATAGGGAATTGTGACGTCGTAAACCGCCTGCCCGACGCACAGGATGCCCGCCATGTCCCTATGCGCAATCGTCGCAGCGGGCGAGGAAGGCGTCGATCTGGTCGAGCAGGGCCGGATAGTCGACGGTGCTCACGTCGGTCGCGTCGACCTCTATCAGCTCTCCGAGCTGGAAGCGGTCATAGCCCTTGTTCGCGCAGCGGTCCAGGAGGACGTCGATCGTCACCAGGGCGTCGGCCTGGGAGCGATCCTCGAGCACGTCTCCCTTGTGATAGCGGGTTACCAGGTGTCCCAGATGGCGGGACTGACTCAGGTCGCGCGCGTACGAGCGCTGGTAGATGACGCTCGGATCGCCGACCAGGCGAACGGTGAGCACGCCATAGCCGTACGACGCGGCGATGTCGGCGAGATGGGCCCTCTGCTTGTCCGAGAATGGATAGTCGCTGATCACCCAGGCGCCCTCGGCGCAGTACCGCCCAAGCCCGGCATAGTAGCGACGCCACACCTCAAGCTCGAGCGCGGCCTTCTCGTCGGCGTCGTTGAATCCGACCTCGTCCCAGACCTGTTCCTTGATGTCGTCAGGCGTGATCACGGAAAACGAGTCGGGGTGCCGCTCGAGAATCATGTTCGTCAGGTAGCTCTTGCCCGTGGCGGGATAGCCTGCCAGCAGGATGAGGGGCTTGCCCATGTGTGGTCCTCCCTTATCGGCTCGGGTCAGCGCTGCTCGATGCGGCGCTCCTGCGCTACGGCGCCCGGGACAACGCCTGGGCGCGGAAGATGCGGGCCGGCTGCCCGGTGCGCAACCGGCCCGCGGGCGCGGCTACTCCCTGCCGCGCAGCTGATCCTTGGAAAGCGCGAGCATCTCGTTGACCTTGTTCATGTAATACGAGATCTTCTCGTCGTCCTTGGCCTCGGCGGCCTGGCTGCGCTTCTTGTTGTACAGCTTCACAAGCTGCATGGACGCCTTGCCCATCACATGGTTGAGCTCAAGGCTCTCCTCGTAGGCGGCGATCGCCTCATCCACCTGGTCGATCGAGGCGTGCAGCTCGCCAAGAGCGTTGAGGGCGTTCGCCCGGGCAACGCCCTCGGCCGCCTCGACGTCGGCCTGGGCCGCCTCAATCTTGGCCAGCACGGCGTCGCGGTCGATCGCGGGCTCGGCCGCCGGCTCGGGCTTGGCGGCAGCCTTCTTCTTTCCAAAGCCGAACAGTCCCATAGTGACCTCCTAGCTGATCCTTGGACTCGATAGGGAAACGGGCCGCCCCATCTGCCTGGGATTCCAGACGAAGGGGCGGCCCCGCACAACGTGCTGCGGAAACGAAGCCTACGCAGCGATGCCGAGCGCGCCGAGGATGGTCTTGATGATCATGAAGAAGTAGCCCGTGATGACCGTGTCAACGTCGGTGCAGGTCATGTTCACAAAACCGATCTGGGCGAGCATCGGGGACAGGATGGCCGGCAGGATCATGATGAAGATGCCGTGCAGGATGCCGCCGACGATGGCGCCGCGACGACCGTCGATCGCGTTGCCGAAGATGCCCGCAGTGCCGCCGGCGAAGAAGTTCGACATCACGCCGGGGATCACGAGCGTGCCCATGAAGCCGGTGATGACCATGCCGATGAGCGAGCCCACGGTGGTGGAGATGAAGCCGATGATGACGGCGTTGGGCGCATAGGTGAACAGAACCGGGCAGTCGAGAGCGGGACGCGCGTCGGGGACGAGCTTCATCGAGATGCCCTGGAAGGCGGGGACGAGCTCGGCGAGCAGCAGGCGGACGCCGGCGAGGAGCACGTAGAGGCCCACGACGAACTCCATGGCCTCAAGGAACGCATAGACCATGTAGTTCATATCGCCCGCGTAGTCGGCGGCGGCGTCGGCCCCGGCGAAGGCGGCGATAACCATATAGAACGGGATCATGACAACCATCACGGCAAGATAGCTGTCCTGCATGAAGGACAGGCTCTTGGGGAGCTCGAGCTCCTCGGTGGACTTGGAGGGCTTGTCGCCGCCCAGCTTCTTGGTGATGTTGGCGATGAGCGCGGTGAACATGTAGCCGAAGGTGCAGAAGTGACCAAGGGCGATGTCGTCGCTGTCGGTGATCTTGCGGATGATGGGCTGCGCGAAGGCGGGCATGAGGGTCGCGAAGGCGCCGCCGACGATGGAGGCGACGATGATCAGCATCACGCCGGTCAGGCCGCAGAAGTTCGCGAACACGATGCAGAGGGTGGACTCCCACAGGAGCGCCTGGCCGGTCAGGAACACGTACTTGAACGGGGTGAGGCGCGCAAGGATGATGTTCACGATGAAGATGCCGGCAAGGCAGATGGCAATCTCGGAGCCCAGGCCAAGGTCGGTCATGGCCTGGCCGTTGATGCCCTCGATGGAGGCCACGACGGCCGTCATGCCGTTGAACCCAAAGGCGGAGTTGAACATGTCACCAAAGTAGGTGAGCGACTCCTGCATGACGCTCGAGCCGGCGTTGAGCACCATGAAGCCGAGCATGGTCTTCAGCGTGCCGGAGATGATCTCGTTCACCGGCTTCCTCTGAAGCACCAGGCCGAGCAGGGCGACGAGGCCGATGATGACGGCGGCCTGCGTCAGAATGTTGTCGATAAGCCACTGTAGAATTTGCATGCTGTACTCTCAGTCCCTTCTGCACTCAGTTCTCTTCTGGGTGACGGCTCGTGGGCGAGTCCCTAGAGCAGGCCCATTTCCTTCAGGACGGGGGTAACCTTCTCCTCGATCTCGTTCTTGTCGACGAGGCGCTTGAGGAAGATGCAGGGCAGGCCGGTGTCGGCGCCCTCGATCTGGGTCTGGAAGTTCTGGGCGGCGATGATCATGTCGAAGCTACGAGCCGCGCTCGCAACAGCGGAAACGCTGTCGTGCTCGAGCTTGCAGTCGACGCCGAGGTTCTTGAGCACGGCCTCGACCGCCATCTGGCATGCGAAGCTGCTGCCCAGCCCGTTACCACATACCGTTAGGATCTTCAGTTGCTTGGCCATTAGACACCACTCCTTTCCGTACCTTTTGGTACCTAGCACGGTGCTGCCACCGTGCGCACATGCGTCTGCCGGGCGCGGATGCCCCAGCAGGTCCTACCGTTGTTAGGCGGCGTCCTCGACGAAGGCGCGATAGACGTCGTCGGGGGACTCGCTTGCAATGATCGAGGCGAGCCTGTCCTCATCCATGAAGATGGTTGCCAGCACGCGCATGGCGTCGAGATGCGAGTCTGCGTTCTCGGCCGCGAGCGTGACCAGCAGGCGCACCGGAAAGCTGTCCTCCGAGAACACCACGGGCTCGCGCAGCAGCGTCACGGCAAGCTGCCCCTTGATGGTGCCGTCCTCGGGACGGCCGTGCACCAGCGCGACGTCTTCGGTCAGCACGTAGTAGGGGCCCATCTCATGAGTTGCCCGAATGATCTCGCCGGCATAGCGGGACTCGACGAAGCCGCCCTCCTCAAGGGGCTTGACGGCGAGGCGAATCGCGTCCTCCCAGCTCTCGACCGACTGCGCGATGCGCACGTTCTCGGGCTTGAGCATCTCCTTGATGTCCATGCGCGGCTCCTAGTGGATGTTCTTGAAGAGCTCGATCTTGTGCTCGACGATGCTCTGAACAACCTCGAGCGCAGGCATGACGTTGTTGCGGTTGGAGGTGTTCTCCTTGTGCGCGTTGTAGGCGTCACGCGAGGTGACGTTCCAGTTCACGAGAAGCTCGGTGCCCACGTTGAACTTGCGGATGCCCAGGTCGATCACGCGACGGACGTCCTCGTCCTTCACGCCGGTGCCGCCATGGATGACCAGCGGGAACCCATCGACGGCGTCGCGAATCTTCTCGAGCTGCTCGAACGAGATGTTGGTCTTCGACTTGTACTGGCCGTGATTGGTGCCAATGGCGACGGCAAGCGCGTTGATCCCGGTCTTCTCGATGAACTCGACCGCCTGGTCGGGGTCGGTGTAGCGCACGTCGGCCTCGGCAACGGCCACGCCGTCCTCGGTGCCGCCAACGGTTCCCAGCTCGCCCTCGACGGATGCGCCGGTCTTCTCGGCATACGCCACGACGCGCTTGGTGCCCAGGACGTTCTCCTTGAACGGCAGCGCCGATCCGTCGTACATGACCGAGCTGTAGCCGGCATCGAGCGCCTTGCGGATCTCGTTGAAGTCCTTGGCGTGATCGAGGTGAAGCACGACGTCGACGCCGAACTCGTCGGCCATGGACTCGGCGACCGCCACCAGGTTGCGGTGACCAACGTAGCTGGCCGTGCCCTCGCTCGTCTGGATGATCACCGGGGTCTTCTGGGCAACCGCGGCGCGGATGATGGCCGGGAGCATCTCCAGGTTGTGCGTGTTAAAGGAACCAATGGCCATGTTGAGCTGGCTGGCCTCAGCAAGTACTTCACGCAGGGTAACGTACATCGCTTCCTCCTTTGGTAGACGCCGGCCAAACCCCGTTGCGGGGAAGGCCGGACAACTCCGTGACGGAAGAAGGTTATCAGAATATACGTATGTTTAGAGCGTATTTTGGAAAGTCTGTGCGTTCATGCCGCTTGCCTGTCAATTTCAACCGTTCGCCCAGAAAGGGCACATGGCACCGATTAGCGGCGCGGCACACGAGAAGCACAGCGTGCCGCGCCGCGCGCCGCCCCTAGAACTCGGCGCTGCCCACGGTGCGCGGGTGCGGGATGACGTCGCGGATGTTGTCCACGCCCGTGAGGTACATGACCATGCGCTCGAAGCCGAGGCCAAAGCCGGCGTGCTGGCAGCCGCCGTAGCGGCGCAGGTCCAGGTAGTACCTGTACTGCTCGGGCTCCATGCCCAGCTCGGCGATGCGGCGCTCGAGCACGTTCAGGCGCTCCTCGCGCTGCGAGCCGCCCACGATCTCGCCGATGCCCGGCACGAGGCAGTCCACCGCGGCGACGGTCTTGCCGTCGTCGTTGAGGCGCATGTAGAAGGCCTTGATCGCGGCCGGATAGTCCGTCACGAAGGTCGGGCGCTTGAAGTGCTCCTCGGTGAGGTAGCGCTCGTGCTCGGTCTGGAGGTCGCAGCCCCACTCAACCGGGTACTCGAAGGCGTGGCCCGCCGCCGCGGCCTCCTGCAGGATCTGGATGGCCTCGGTGTACGTGACGTGCGCAAAGTCCGAGGTGGCCACGTGCGTGAGCCGCTCGACGAGGCCCTTGTCCACGAACTTGTTGAAGAACCCCATCTCCTGCGGGCAGCGCTCCATCACGGAGGTGATCACGTACTTTAGCATGGCCTCCACGCCGGCCATGG
>CAZCTE010000008.1:0-16078 GCA_964501395.1 uncultured Atopobium sp. | reverse complement strand
AGCGTGCCCAAGACGCTCGTGCGCCACCTCGTGCGCTACGTGGCGGACACCTGCGGCGACGAGGCCGAGTCCGCGGTCCTGCTCGACGTGCTGGACACGCCGGTCTCGCCGGAGCTGCTGCCCGCAACGGGCGACGGCACCATCTCGCAGCGGACCGAGGACCTGGTGGGCCCCTACGAGCTGCATGACTTCTTCCTCTACGAGGTGCTGCGCCGCGGGACCAGCCCGGCCAAGGTCTACCGTCTTGCCCGCCACGCCCTGGGCGAGACCTACGACGACGCCACGATCCTCCGCTGGCTCAAGGTCTTCTACCGGCGCTACTTCGCCCAGCAGTTCAAGCGCAGCTGCCTGCCGGACGGCCCCAAGGTGGGCTCGGCGGCCGTGAGCCCCCGCGGCGACCTGCGCATGCCGTCGGACGCCGTGAGCGCGCTCTGGCTCGAGGAGCTGGAGAGGCTGTAGGCCTGGTCCGACTGCCGCCGGCCCCTCTCGTCCCGATGATAAAATAGGCCGGATTTCATGCGCGAACAGGAGGGGCCATGCCGAGCGAAGAGACTCCGCGGGTTGTTGACACCATTCTGGCCAGCTACAAGAGCCTCCCGGACTCAGAGAAGACCGTCGCTGACTTCATCCTCAAGCAGACGAGCACCGTCTCCTCCCTCACGGCCACGCAGATCGCCCAGCAGTCCGGCACCTCCAACACCACGGTGTCGCGCTTCGTCCGCTCCATCGGGTTCTCGAGCTTCTCGGAGATGCGCTTTGCCCTGGCCCGCGAGGAGACCTCGTCGAAGGATCGCGCCTTCGACGCTTCGCAGGGCATCTCGACCGAGGACATCCCCGGCTCGATGCGCTACATCCTCCAGACCAAGGTAGACGAGCTCGGGAGCACGCTCGCCGGCCTCGACGTCACGGACCTTGGCCGCACGGTCGAGGCCCTGGCGAGCGCCCGGCTGGTGATGTTCGTGGGCGTGGGCAGCTCGCTGCCCGTGGCGCAGAGCGCGGCGATCAAGTTCTCGCAGGCGGGCGTCAACGCCGTCTCGCCCTCCACCACGGATGGGGCGCAGCTCTCCGCGATGCTCATGACGCCGGAGGACCGGCTCGTGATCATCTCCAACTCGGGGCGCTCGGACCGCCTGCGCCGCGTTGCGGACTGCGCGCTCGACAGGGGCGTGCAGATCATCACCATCACGCGCAACCCTGACTCCGTCCTCGCGCGTCGGGCGGACATCGTGCTGACCGTCGTGGCCCGCGACCACCTCCTCGTGAACGGCTTCGACTTCTCCCACAACTCGATCAACTTCGTGCTTGAGACGCTGCTGCTCCTGCTCTTCCACGGCTCGGGCGACGCGAACGAGTTCCACCTGCGCCTCTTCAACGAGTCCATGGTGCAGGAGAAGGGCAGTTCCCCCGAGAAGTGATCTGACGGGCAAGAGGGCGGGGCCTGCGAGAGGGGTCTCGCCGGCCTTCGGGCCCCGCGCTCGCGTCCCGCCGGGCCTGCCTGTTGCTTTGCGCCGCGACACCCGCGCCGCCTGCGCCCCGCTCTCCGGGTGCCGGCCTGCCCCGTCGTCGCGTTCCTCATCAACCGTCAGACTGTCTCCCCACCCAATTCATGCGGTCGCCCTGCCGCTTGCCGGCGAAACGCTCCCTTCTATGGAAAAACTTTCCCACTAAATACAAATCCCGATAAAGATTTCCCTAACGGAAAACTTCTGGAATCCGAAAAGAAATTCCGAACAGGGCGTCCGGCCAAGCGCCTCGGATTGGATTTCAGGGGGCCGGACCTTCCGGCCCCGGAGAGAGAAGGAGAGAGGGATGAAGAAGGGATCTGTGCTGACGACCAGGCGCGGCATGATTGCCATGACCTTGTCAGCCGGCCTCGGCCTGACGGGGCTCCACGACGTGGCAAACACGTGGAGGACCTCGATCGACTCGGCGCTCGGCACCACGAGCACCGAGCAGTCCGACGACGTCGAGTTCGTGTCCGACTACGAGACCTCCGACGAGCTGGTGGCCGCGCACGAGGACCTGGGGCGCCGCGTTGGTCAGGAGTCCGCGGTCCTCATGAAGAACGACGGGGCCCTGCCGCTCGCGAGCGGGGCGCGCGTCACGCTGTTTGGCATGGGCAGCATGTACCCGTTCCTCGGCGGCGAGATGGGCAGCACCATCACGACCGACGACGCCGTCGACCTGGTGAGCGCGCTCGGCGAGGCGGGCTTCGAGGTCAACCCCACGATGACCTCCATCTACGAGACGCTCGGCTCCTACGGCACCGAGACCGAGTCCAGCATGTCGTGGGTCGGCACCACGACGACCTACACCTACCGCCCCGCCGGCTTCTCGACCCCGTACGTCCCGAGCGAGCCCTCGCTGGACATCTACACCACCGAGGGCGGCGCGGACGAGAGCTACACCGACAGCTTCGCCGACTACGGCGACGCCGCCATCGTGGTCTTCTCGCGCCCCGGCTCCGAGGGCAGCGACTACTATCCGGGCGACACGGGCATCGACACCGAGGCGACCGGCGCCACGAGCCCGCTGGGCCTGTGCGACAACGAGCGCGCCGTCCTCCAGCTCGCCGAGGAGAACTTCGACACCGTCATCGTGCTCATCAACAGCGGCTCCACCATGGAGGTCGACGAGCTCAAGAACGATGACAACGTGAACGCGATGCTCTACATCGGCTTCCCCGGCGCCTACGGCACGCTCGGCGTTGCCGACGTGCTCAACGGCACCGTGAGCCCCTCCGGCCACCTGGTGGACACCTACGCGGTGGACACCGCGTCCGCCCCGGCCGTGATGAACTTCGGCGAGATCCGCCTCGAGGACACGAGCATGCTCGTCTGGCCCGACACCCTCATGGAGGGCCTCGTGGTCGAGAACTCGGGCAGCTCCTTCGGCGGCGCCACCTCGACCGCCTCCGACGGCTACCTCATCGAGGCCGAGGGCATCTACACCGGCTACAAGTACTACGAGACGCGCTACTACGATGCCGTCGTGGGCCAGGGCAACGCCACCGGTTCTGCGGGCGCCTCGGGCGGCGCGAGCTCGTGGGACTACGACGCCGAGGTCTCCTATCCCTTTGGCTACGGCCTCTCCTACACCACCTTCTCCCAGACGATCGACTCGGTGGACCTCGACACCGACGAGAACACCGTCACCGTCGAGGTCACCGTCACCAACACCGGTGACGTCGCGGGTAAGCACGTCGCCCAGCTCTACGTGGGCGTCCCCTACACCGACTACGACCGCGAGCAGGGCGTTGAGAAGGCCGCGGTGTCGCTGGTGGGCGTCGAGAAGACCGATGAGCTCGAGCCCGGCGACGACGTCCAGCTCACCATCACCGCCGACCTCCAGTACATCGGCAGCTGGGACTCCAGCGCCAAGGACGGCCAGGGCGGCTTCATCCTCGACGGGGGCGACTACTACTTCATCCTCGGCACGGACGCCCACGACGCCGTCAACAACCTGCTCGCCGCCGAGGGCTACGACTCCGAGGGCGACGCCTCGCTCGCCGCGGTTCTGGAGATCGGCGAGGAGGGTGTCGTCGACGAGGAGACCCTCGCGTACTCCAAGAACGGCACCGAGGTCGTCAACCAGCTCGCCGACGCCGACGTCAACTACTACGACCCCGGCTACATGACCCCGCTCAGCCGCTCCGACTGGGACGGGACCTTCCCGCGCACCTACGACGACCTCGTCATCGGTGGCGACAAGTCCGATGAGTGGATCCAGAACCTCATGAACGAGGTCTACCAGATCACGGAGAACGGCGAGACCACCAACGTGGACGGCTCCGGCGGCACCCTCACCCTCGCGGACCTCGCGGGCAACGACGACCCCGCTGACGCGCAGTGGGACGAGCTCGTCGAGCAGATCCCGGTGGGCGAGCTCATCGCCAAGATCGCCAAGGGCGGCAGCCAGAGCGACGCCATCCCCGAGATCGACAGCCCCGTGGTCTACCAGAACGACGGCCCCAACGGCTTCTCCAGCACGATCTCCGGGCGCGGCCTGCACGCCGATGACGCCAACGCCGACTACAACATGGCCACGCTCTGCTCCATGTGCACCTTCGCCGGCACCTTCAACAAGTCCCTCGCCGCCGAATGGGGGCGCCTGCTCGGCAACGACGGCCTCTGGAGCGGCAACTACCTCATCTGGGCCAGCGCGGCCAACCTGCACCGCTGCGCCTACAACGGCCGCAACTTCGAGTACTACTCCGAGGACCCGATGCTCTCCAACTTCTTTGCCACGGAGACCGTCAAGGGCGCCCTGGAGTACGGCGTCATCGTGGGCCCGAAGCACTTCGCCTTCAACGACCAGGAGACGCTGCGCGCCGGCGTGGCCCCGTACATGACCGAGCAGCGCGCCCGCGAGGGCGAGCTGCGCGCCTTCCAGGGCAGCGTCGAGGAGGGCGGCGCCCTCGGCATGATGACCTCGTTCGGCCGTATCGGCGCGACGCCGGTCAACGGCTCCTGGGGGCTGCTGCGCAACATCCTGCGCGGCGAGTGGGGCTTCTCCGGGCTGCTCTCCACGGACATGAACAGCAACGCCGGATACTTCCGCGCCGAGATGTGCATCTACGGCGGCATCACCATGATCGCCGACTTCAGCACCGACGAGACCATGGACGACGTGCTGGAGACCTGGCCGTACCTCACCGAGGAGCTCGTGGTCTCGGACGCCCAGCTCGTCTCCTACGCGCGCGAGAACATGGCCTACCAGCTCTACGCCTACGCCCAGAGCGCGGCGCAGAACATCAAGACCGTGAGCGTCACCCCGTGGTGGGAGAGCGCTCTCAACGGCGCCACCTACGCCGGCTTCGGGCTCGCCGCGCTGTTCGGCGTCCTCTACGCGGCCGGCGCCGTCAAGGAGGCAAAGAGCGAGAAGCTCGCCGCTGCCAGTAAGGAGGAGAACTAATGAGCTCCCAGAAGCGCACCAAGGTGGGACTTGTGTTCAACGTGCTCGCGGCCGTGCTCGCGATCGTGACGCTCGTCCTGTACGTCCTTAACGTCAACCAGTCCTACTACGTCGACATGAACGCCTCGGTCGCCGCCATGGTCGTGGCCGCGGTGGTCTGCCTCGTCGCGGGCTTCGGGCTCGCCAGCGCCAGCGACAAGCTCGCGGTTTCGATCGTCTCGGACGTCCTGCGCGTGGCCGCCCCGGCGCTGCTGTTCTACGCGGCCGCCGTCTTCGTGGGCATGCGCGCCCAGTCGCTCGGCCAGATCTTTGGCTCCAACCTCGAGCTCGGCAACGAGTCCGCGTACGCGGCGGGCACCCAGGCCATCTATACGATCGCGCTGTTCCTGGTCTCGTGGCTCGTCTCGGTGATTGCCGCCTTCACCAGGATCGGGAAGCGCGTCTCGTAGGGGCGGGCCCTCGGGGCGCGGCGAGAAAGACGAAGGTCGACGGGCCCGGGAGGAGCGCTCCCGGGCCCGCTTTGCGAGGCACATAGGGATACGTTTAGAGTTTCTGCAAGGAACGGGGGATGGCGAATGCTCACTGTCAAGAGGTTCTCCTGCGAGGGGCTGGAGCGCGGGTGCGTGACCGACGAGGCGCGCCCGAGGTTCTCCTTCGCGCTGGAGAGCGACCGGCCCGGCGCCCGCCTCGCGCGGGCGACGCTCGAGGTCAACGGCTGGAGGCTTGTGACCTCGGACCAGGTGGCGCTGCGCTACGACGGGGATCCCCTCGAGCCGCGGCGCGTGTACCACGCGACGCTCTCGGTGGTCGATGACGCCGGGGAGGCCGCCGGGGCCGAGCTCGACTTCGAGACCGGGCTCATGGGGACGGCCCCGCGCGCGCAGTGGATCAGCGACGCCGGCTACACCTTCTCGGAGAAGGGCGCCTCGCCGGTGCCCATGGTCTTCCGCAGGTGCTTTGAGCTGCGCGGCGCCGTGAGCTCGGCGCGCGTCTACGCCACGGCGATGGGCATCTACGACCTCGAGCTCAACGGCCGGCGCGTGGGCGACGAGTACTTCTCGCCCGGCTTCACCTCCTACGCGACCACGCTCCAGTACCAGGTCCACGACGTGACCGACCTGCTCCGCGAGAGCAACGAGCTTGTGGCCACCGTCGCGGGCGGCTGGGCGGTGGGGCCGTTCTCCTACACGCGCCGCAACCGCGTCACGGCCGACCGCCAGGCGCTGCTGCTCGAGCTCGCGGTGACCTACGAGGACGGAAGCACGCAGGTCATCGGCACGGACGGGGGCTGGGAGGTCACCGAGGACGGCCCGTGCCGCCTCGCCGAGTTCTACGACGGCGAGACCTACGACGCACGTGTGGACCTCGACGACGCGGCGTGGCGCCGCGCCGCCCCCGAGCGCCTGCGCGTCTCGCCGACACTTGTTGCGGCGGACGGGGACCCCGTGCGGGCGCACGAGCGCCTTGAGCCCGTGAGCTGCACGGAGGTGGGCGGCGCCCTCGTGTACGACTTTGGGCAGAACCTCGCCGGCGTGGTGGAGCTCACCGTGGACGGCGCGGAGGGCCAGGTCGTGACCGTGCGTCATGCCGAGGTGCTCCACCCGGACGGCACCCTCAACACCGACTTCCTCAGGACCGCCAAGGCCACGCTCACCTACACCTGCCGCGCGGGCGAGCAGACCTTCTCGCCGCGCCTCACCTACATGGGCTTCAGGTACGTGAGCGTGGAGGGGGCGGACCGCGACCACGTGCGCGTGGCCGCCCTCGCGCTCTACTCCGACTTGCGCGAGACCGGCAGCTTCTCCTGCTCCGACGAGCGCCTCAACCGCCTGCAGGAGAACATCCGCTGGGGCGCCAAGTCCAACTTCGTGGAGATCCCCACGGACTGCCCGCAGCGCGACGAGCGCATGGGCTGGACGGGCGACATCGCCGTCTTTGCCCCCACGGCCTGCTACAACTTTGACATGGGCCGCTTCCTGCGCAAGTGGCTGCGCGACGTTCGCTCGGAGCAGCGTCGCGGCGGCGGCATCCCGGTGACCGTGCCCTCCCAGGGCTTTGGCTTCCCCACGACGATCCCCGACATGGCGGTCGACTTCTGGGGGGACGCCTGCGTGCTCGTCCCCTGGGCGCTCTACCTGGCAGAGGGCGACGAGGACGTCCTGCGCGAGAACTTTGACACGATGAAGCGCTACGTGGACGCGTGCCGCTTCTGGGCGAGCTTTGGCGTGGGCGACCACCGCTACATCTGGCACACGCCGGCGCCGCTGCACTTTGGCGACTGGGTGGCCCCCGACGTGCCGCAGATGGGCCAGTGGCAGGCGCGCAGCAAGTGGACGGCCACGGCGAGCCTGCGCAACACGAGCTCGCTGGTTGCGCGCATCGCCCGCATCCTGGGGGACCGCGAGGCCGAGGAGCGCTACGGGCGCCTGAGCGAGCGCGTGGCCCGCGCCTACGAGAACGTGTTCACCGACGGCAACGGGCGTCTCGAGGAGGAGTTCCAGACCGCCTACGTGCTGCCCATCCACTACCAGATCTTCGAGGGCGAGAACCTCGACCACGCGGTGGACAACCTCGTGCGCCTGGTGGAGAAGTCCGACTACTGCATTGGCACGGGCTTCCCGGGGACGCCCTACATCCTCTTTGCGCTCGCGGACAACGGCCGCGCCGACGTGGCCTACAAGATGCTCATGAACACCACGTGCCCGTCGTGGCTCTACGAGGTGGTCATGGGCGCCACCACGATCTGGGAGCGCTGGGACGGCCTCGACGAGAACGGCGAATGCCCGATCGGTGACGACGGAACGGACATGATGATCTCCTACAACCACTACGCGAGCGGCGCGGTGGGAGACTTCCTCTACCGGCGCGTCGCCGGCATCGAGCCCGCGGAGGCGGGCTACCGGCGCGTCCGCGTGCGCCCGCTCGTAGGCGGCGGGCTCACGTCCGCCTCCGGCAGCCTGGAGACCCCGTACGGCACCGTCAGCTCGAGCTGGGAGGTGCGCGACGGCGTCTTCTCCATAGAGGTTGGGGTGCCCATGGGCTCCACCTGCGAGCTCACCCTGCCGAACGGCGAGGAGCACGAGCTCTCCTGCGGGCGCCACGCCTACTCCTGCGCGATGCCGGAGGAGGTGGTGAGGTGAGGGCCCTTCCCCTCAACGACGGCTGGTCGTGGCGCCACCTCGGCACCGACGAGGAGTGGCGCGAGGTCACGCTCCCCCATGACGCCATGATCGGCGAGCCGAGAAGCCCGCTCGCGCCCTCCGCCCATAACAGCGGGTGGTTCGAGGGCCGGGACTACGAGTACGCGCGCCGCCTCCGCGCGCCCGAGGGGCTCGCCGGCTCGTCGCTCATCCTCGAGTTCGAGGGCGTCTACCACCTCGCGGAGGTGTGGCTGGACGGCAGCCTCATCGCCGAGCACCCCTACGGGTACACGGGCTTCTCCGTGGACGTGGGCGATGCGCTCGCGGACGGCGCGGAGCACGAGCTGCGCGTTGTCGCGCGCAACGCCGACCAGCCCAACAGCCGCTGGTACTCGGGTGCGGGCATCTACCGGCCCGTGACGCTGTGGGCCGGCCCGCGCGCGCACGTTGAGCCGGACGGCGTCTGGGTGCGGACCGTCTCCCTCGACCCCGCGCGCGTGGAGGTGGACGTGGCGTGCTCCGGCGCCGGGACCGTGCGCGCGGAGGTGGCACGGCCCGGCGGGCAGGACGCGCTCGCGCGGGGCGCGGCGCGGACGGGCCCCGACGGCCATGCCGTCATCACGCTGGACGTCCCGGGGGCGCGGCCGTGGTCGCCCGAGAGCCCCGTGCTCCACGAGTGCCGCGTGGCGCTCGAGGGGGCGGACGGGTCGCTCGACGAGGCGGCCGTCACCTTTGGCCTGCGCACGCTCTCGTGGGGGCGCGACGGCCTTCTGCTCAACGGCGAGCGCGTGGTTCTCAGGGGCGCCTGCATTCACCACGACAACGGCGTCCTCGGCGCCCGCGCCTACGCCGACGCCGAGGAGCGCAAGGTGAGGCTGCTCAGGGAGCAGGGGTACAACGCCCTGCGCTCGGCGCACAACCCCTGCTCCAAGGCCCTGCTCGACGCCTGCGACCGGCTGGGCGTGCTCGTGATGGACGAGTACGTGGACCACTGGTACATCCACAAGACCCTGCACGACTACGTCGACCACTTCGAGCGCTGGTGGCGGCAGGACCTCGAGGACATGGTGCGCAAGGACCGGAGCCACCCCTGCGTGGTGCTCTACTCCACGGGCAACGAGGTCGCGGAGACGGCGGAGCCGCGCGGCGTGGAGCTTGCGCGCCAGATGACCGAGCGCCTGCACGAGCTCGACCCCACGCGCCCCGTCACCTGCGGCATCAACATCTTCTTCAACCTCCTGAGCCGCCTGGGCCTGGGGCAGTACTCCGACGAGAAGGCCCGCAGGGAGGCGGAGGAGGCCGAGCGGCGGCGCGCGAGCGGCGAGGCGCCCAGGAGGGGCGCCGCCGTGGGCAGCGAGTTCTTCAACAACCTGGCGGGCCTCTTGGGCGCCGGCTTCATGAAGTGGGGCGCCACGCTGCCGCCCTGCGACACGGTGACGCGCGACGCCTTTGCCGCGATGGACGTGGCCGGCTACAACTATGGCATCGACCGCTACGAGCGCGACCTGCGGCGCTACCCAGACCGCCTCATCCTGGGCAGCGAGACCTTCTGCTCCGACGCCGGGCGCTTCTCGCGTCTTGCGCAGGAGAACCCGCGCCTGGTGGGGGACTTTGTCTGGGCGGGGATCGACTACCTGGGCGAGGCGAGCGTGGGGGCGTGGGAGTATGAGGACTACGCGCCCCACGACCTCTGCTTCGGCTGGCTCACGGCCGGCTCCGGCCGACTCGACCTCACGGGGCGCCCGCTCGGCGAGGCGCTCTACACGCGGGTGGCCCTGGGAGGGGAGACGGGCCCGTACCTGGCCGTCTGCCCGGTCAACCACACCGGGGGCCGCCACTCGCCGAGCGCCTGGAAGATGTCGAACGCCATCGACTCGTGGAGCTGGGACGGCTGCGAGGGGCGGGTAGCCAACGTGGAGGTCTACGCCCGGGCGGCCGAGGTCGCGCTCCTGGTGAACGGTGCGGAGGTGGTCCGCCGCAGGATGCGCGACACCTGCGTGGCGCGCATGAGCTGCGCCTACGAGCCCGGCGTCATAGAGGCCGTGGCCTACGACGCCGCCGGGCGCGAGCTCGGCCGGCGCTCGCTCGAGAGCGCCGCGGGCCCCACCGTGCTCCGCGCCGAGGTGGAGTACGCAGGCTCCCATGAGGGGCTGCGCTTCGTGCGCGTGCGCTACGCGGACGAGCGGGGCGTGACGAGGCCCCTCGAGCGCGGGACGCTGCGCGCCGCGGTGGAGGGCGGCGAGCTTCTCGCCTTCGGCTGCGCCGCGCCGTACAACCCCGGCAGCTTTGTGACGGGGGAGACGGACACCTACTACGGCGAGGCCCTCGCCGTGGTCCTCCCCCGCGAGAGTGCCGCTGCGAGCATCACGGTGAGCGACGGAACCCGCGAGGTCACCATCGCGCTCTGACGGCCGCACCCAAGATCGAGGGTCACGCCGCCCTCACAACGCCACACACAAGGACGCCCGTCCCCCGTGGGGGAGACGGGCGTCTTGGTATGAAACCGGCGCCGCGGCGGCGAAGAGGAAGGAGGAGGCCTCGCCGCCGGGGCCGGACGTGGCGGTCCCGGCTAGGCGGCTGCCGCTTCGTGGCGCTCCTTGAGGGCCGCCTGCTCGGCGGGGAGGTTCTTCTCGACCGTGAAGAAGAGCAGGATCACGGCGCAGAGGGCGAAGGCGACGGCCTCCACGATGAGGTAGCTCACCGAGATGGCGTTCTGCGTGGCCGCCGTCTGGGCGAGCGTGCCGAGGGCGACGTCGGCGGACTGGTCGTAGCCGACCATGTTGAGAACCGCGGAGAAGATCGCGTTGCAGATAGGCGTCGCCGCCACCATGATCGAGCTGTAGATGGACATGGTGAGGCCGTCCGTGCGCAGGCTGGTCTTGAACTCCACGTGGTCGATGACGTCGGCGAGCATGGCGAGGATCATGTAGCCGATGGGCGCGGAGCCGAGGCACTTGAGCGCCACGCCCACGGCGACGGGCACGATGCTGCTGCCGCCCAGGTAGGCAACCACGCCCCCGATGACGCCCACGACCATGCCCACGATGCAGACGCGCTGCTTGCCGAACTTGTTGCACAGCGGGATCACGAAGAGGATCGCCGCGGCCATGGGCAGGGCGCCCAGGATGCTCAGCAGGGACTGCGAGGCCCCCCAGGCGTCCGTCGTGCCAAAGAAGGAGTTGTCGAGGACCCAGCGGCAGAAGTAGGTCATAGAGCCGTTCTTGATGGCGCCGCTCCACTGGTAGAGCAGGTAGACGGCGATGATGACCCACCACTGGGGCTCGTGCGCCACGGCGGAGAGCTGTCGGCCGAGGGAGGGCGCGGGCTCGCCTGCGTCCGCCTTCTCGGAGGTCCCGCCGAGCTCCTCGGTGATGCGCTCGCGGGTGAAGCGGTACTGCAGGTAGACCGTCAGGAGCGTGAGCAGGGCCACGGCGGCCATCGCGAGGAGCCAGAGGTTCTGGTCCTGCTTCAGCGCGAAGGAGACGAGCATGGGGAAGATCATGGTGCCCGCGCCCATCACGCCGAAGCCGGCGATGTTGGTCAGCGAGGCGAGCATGCCGCGCTTGTCGCTGTCACGCGTGGAGACGGCCACGAGCGCGGAGTTCGCGGTGTTGTAGATGGGGTAGGCGACGGCGTAGTAGAGGTTGTAGGCGATGGCGATCCACACCATGCGCGCGGTGCCCTGGAAGGGGACGAAGAACATGAGGACCGTGGCCACCGAGAGCGTGAGCGTGGAGAGCAGGATCCACGGGCGCGCCTTGCCGGCGAGGCAGTGGGTGCGCTCGATGAGCTGGCCCACGATGAGGTTGGCCGCCACGATCAGAATGGTGGAGAAGAGCTGGAGCGCCGTGAGGAACGACAGGTCGAGCACCAGCACGTCGGTGAAGTAGTTCTGGAGCTGGCTCGTGAAGATGCCCGAGGCCAGCAGCCCGCCGAAGGGGCCGAGGAGGTAGCCGAAGAGCATCTCCGGCAGCGTCACGCGGTCCCTCTTCGCAAGCGATGAGGTGAACGGGCTGGTCCAGAGCCCACCCCCGCTCTTATTTCCCATGGTGATCCCTTCTCCCATGCGGCCGGAGGCCGCCTTTGTCGTTAGGTAAAATTCTACCGAGATACGTTGATTCGCCGAAAACTTTTTGCGAACGGTCAGAATTTGCCGATGAAAGCACGTGGCGGCACGACGCGCGCGCAGAGAGGCGGAGCGTGCCGCTGATGCCCGAAAGCGCCGCCGTTCGCCGCTGGGAGAAAAAGCTTTCCGTAAATCTGATAAATCTTGTTAAGACATCACATCTAGGGGACAAGCGGAGGCAGACGCGCATGATGGGTGGCTCAACGGGCGAGCGGACATATTACGCCGCGGTGGACATTGGCGCCTCGAGCGGGCGCGTCATCCTCGGTTGGCTTGAGGACGGGAGGCTGCGCCTCGAGGAGGCGGGTCGCTTCGACAACGTGCAGCGGCGCGTGGGTGGCCACGACTGCTGGGACCTCGACGCGCTGCTCGACGGCGTGGTGGAGGGCCTGGCGCACTGCGGCGAGAGGGGGACGGCCCCCTCGAGCGTGGGCATAGACACCTGGGGCTGCGACTTTGTCCTGCTCGATGGGAACGACGAGCTGCTCGGAGACGCCGTCTCATATCGGGACGACCGCACGGAGGGCCTGCCCGAGCTCTTTGACGTTGCCGTGGACCCGTGTGAGCTCTACGCGAGGACGGGCATCCAGCGCCAGCCCTTCAACACCGTCTACCAGCTTCTCGCCCTGCGCCGGGAGCACCCCGAGCAGCTTGAGCGGGCGCGCCGGCTGCTCATGGTCCCCGACTACCTCACCTGGCGGCTCTGCGGCGTCATGGCCAACGAGTACACCAACGCGAGCACCACGGGGCTGCTCGACGCGCGGACGGGGGAGTGGGACGAGGGCCTGCTCGCATGCGTGGGCGTGGACCCGTCCCTGGTCTCGAGCCCCGCGATGGCGGGGACCGTGCTCGGCGCCCTCGCCCCCGAGATCTCCCGACGCGTGGGGTTCGACGCCCAGGTGGTTTTGCCTGCCACGCACGACACGGGATCGGCCTACCTCGCCGTCCCGGCCGCCGACGAGGGCGCGGCCTTCATCTCGTCCGGCACGTGGAGCCTCCTCGGCCGCGAGCTTTCCGAGCCCGTCACAACCGAGGCGGCGCGTCTCGCCAACTTCACCAACGAGGGCGGCTACCTGCGCAGGTATCGCTTCCTCAAGAACATCATGGGCCTCTGGATGAGCCAGGGCGTCCGCCGCGAGCTCAATGGCGAGGCCTACGTCCGCGGCCTCACCGGGCTCCACGCCCCGGCGCTCCTCTCGGACTGGGAGGAGGGGAGGCGCTACGGCTTCTCCGACCTCGTCTCGGCCGCGCGCGAGGCGGGACCGGCACCGTGCCTGGTCGACGTGAACGACCAGAGGTTCCTCTCGCCGCGCTCGATGATCCTCGAGGTGCGCTCCGCGTGCTCGGAGGCGTGCGGCGCGGAGCCCGCCACCGTGGGCGAGCTCATGCGCGTCATCTACGAGAGCCTCGCGCGCTGCTACGCGCAGGCCGTGCAGGAGCTCGCGGAGATAACGGGGAGGCCCGTCACCTCCATCAACGTGGTGGGGGGCGGCTGCCAGGACGACCTGCTCAACCAGCTCACCGCAGACGCCTGCGGGGTTCCGGTTCTCGCGGGGCCCGTGGAGGCGACGGCGATCGGCAACCTCCTGGTGCAGATGATCGGCGCGGGGGAGCTGGACGGGCTCGACGAGGCGCGCTCGTGCGTGGCGCGCTCCTTTGAGGTGCGGCGCTTCGAGCCGCGCGGCTGAAGACATATGGGACACCGCCCGGCGCAGGGAGCCCGGCGGGCGTTTGGGAAAGGACGGACCATGGCCACAGCGTATGAGATCGCCCGGGACGAGTACCGGGCCTACGGCATCGACACCGAGGAGGTCCTCGGCCGGCTCGCCGCCAAGCCCATCTCGATCAACTGCTGGCAGGGCGATGACGTGCACGGGTTTGACCAGGAGGACAACGCGGCGTCCGGCGGCATCATGACCACCGGCGACTATCCGGGCCGCGCGCGCAGCTTCGAGGAGCTCACGGCCGACCTCGACGAGGCCTGCTCGCTCGTTCCCGGCGCCAAGCGCGTGAACCTCCACGCGAGCTACGCCGTGTTCACCGACGAGCACCCCTGGGTCGACCGCGACCAGATTTCCTACGAGCACTTCGAGCCCTGGGTGCGCTGGGCGGCCGAGCGCGGGTACGGGATCGACTTCAACCCCACGCTCTTCTCGCACCCGATGGTCAAGGACGGCCTCACGGTGAGCAGCCCCGACCCCGAGGTCCGCGCGTTCTGGGTGCGCCACTGCAAGGCGTGCCGCGACATCGCCGAGCGCATTGGCGAGGAGCTTGACGACGTGGTGCTCAACAACTTCTGGATCCCCGACGGGCTCAAGGACCGCCCGGCCGACCGCACCACGCCCCGCGCGCGCCTGCGCGACGCGCTCGACGCCATCTACGAGACCGACTGCCCCCACGTGATCGACGCGATGGAGCAGAAGGTCTTCGGCCTCGGCGTGGAGGGCTTCACGGTGGGCAACCAGGAGTTCTACGTGAGCTACGCCGCCAGGCGCGGGGGCAACTGCGTGGTGCTTCTCGACAGCGGCCACTTCAACCCCACCGAGGACGTCGCGGACAAGATCTCGAGCCTGCTGCTGTTCTTCCCGTACGTGCCGCTGCACGTGACGCGCCCCATGCACTGGGACTCCGACCACGTGGTGCTGCTCGAGGACGCCATCCGCGACATCGCCGCGGAGATCGTGCGCTGCCCGGGCGCCTGGGACCGCGTGCTCGTGGGGCTGGACTTCTTCGACGCCTCCATCAACCGCATCGCCGCGTGGGTAACGGGCACGCGCGCCATGGAGAAGGCCCTGCTCCAGGCCCTGCTGCAGCCCAACGAGCGCCTGGCGCGCCTGCAGGACGAGGGGGGCTTCTCCGAGAAGATGGTGCTCAGCGAGCAGTTCAAGAGCATGCCGTGGACGGCCGTCTGGGACGAGTACTGCGACCGTCAGGGCGTGCCGCGCGACGGCGGGCTCTGGGAGCAGATCAAGGGCTACGAAGACGATATCCTCTCCAAGAGGGTGTAGACGGGCTTCCAAAGAGAGGGGGCAGGCATGGCCATCGAGGACCTCGATTTCATTCGTGACTTCTGCCGGGTGTGCGACGACGGCTTTAGGCAGGGCTGGCATGAGCGCAACGGCGGCAACCTCACCTATCGCATGACCGAAGAGCAGGTCAACCGGGCACGGCCGGGCTTTGAGGAGCCGCGCGCGTGGACGCCGATGGGCGTGCGCGGCGAGAACCTCGCCGGCTCGTTCTTTGTCTCCACGGGCTCGGGGAAGTACATGCGCAACGTCATGGGCGACCCGCGCAGCAACGTCGGCATCGTCGAGATCAACGAGACCGGCGACGCGTTTCGCGTGGTTTGGGGCCTCGAGGGGGGCGCCCGGCCCACGAGCGAGTTCGAGAGCCACTACATGAACCACTGCGTCACCGCCGCGCGGACCAACGGCGCCAACCGCGTGATCTACCACGCGCACACGCCCGGCGTCATAGAGATGAGCTTCATCGTGCCGCTCGAGGACCGCGCGTTCACCCGCTGCCTCTGGAAGATGATGACGGAGTGCGTCGTGGTGTTCCCGCAGGGTGTTGGCGTGGTCCCGTGGATGGTCCCCGGCGGCCCGGAGATTGCCCGCGCCTCGAGCGAGCTCATGAAGACCTACGACGCCATCGTCTGGGCGCATCACGGCATCTTTGGCACCGGCCCGGACTTTGACACCACCTTCGGCCTGGTGCACACCGTCGAGAAGGCGGCGGAGATCTACATCGCGGCCCGCGCCGCCAACGGGGGCTCCGACGCGTTTTTGAACGACATTTCCGACCAGGGCCTGCGTGACACCTGCCGCGACTTTGGCATCACCATCAACGAGGCCTTCGTGGACTAGGCCCCGGCGCGGCACGTGGGTCGGGGCTGCGG
>CAZCTE010000007.1:0-16217 GCA_964501395.1 uncultured Atopobium sp. | reverse complement strand
CCCCTTGGCGATCATCTGCGTGCCCACGAGCACCGCGCACTCCGCGGCGTCGAACCGCTCGAGCAGCCGCTGGTGCGCACCCTTGGTCCGCGTGGTATCCGCGTCCATGCGGATCACCTCCACGCCCTCGGGCAGCAGCAGCGCCAGCTCGTCCTCCACGCGCTGGGTGCCCACCCCGTAGGCGGCCAGGTAGCGGCTGCCGCAGTTGGGGCAGGTCGTGGACGGGTCCGGGTGGGCGCGCGCGGGCCAGCTGCGCCCGCAGCTGTGGCACATGAGCAGGTGGCCGCGCTCGTGGTAGGTGAGCGCGGTCGAGCAGTGCGGGCACTCGGGCACGCAGCCGCACTCGCGGCACATGAGGAAGCTCGCGAAGCCCCGGCGGTTGAGCAGGAGCACGGCCTTCTCGCGGCGCTCGGCCACGTCGCGCAGCGCGTCCGCGAGCGGCGCCGAGAAGACCCCGCGCCCCCCGGAGCGAAACCGCTCGGCCATGTCCACCACCGTCACCCTGGGCAGGACCGCGCCCGCCGGACGCTCCGGCATCTCCACGCGCACCCAGCGCGCGCCGCGGAACTCGCCCCGCTCGCAGCGCGCGAGCGCCTCGAGCGACGGCGTGGCCGAGCCCAGCACGAGCGCCGCCCCGCGCACCCGCGCGAGCTCGGCCGCCACCTCGCGCGCGTGGTAGCGCGGGGACTTGTCCTGCTTGTAGGAGCCCTCGTGCTCCTCGTCGATGATGATGAGCCCCGGGTTGGCCAGCGGGGCAAAGAGCGCCGAGCGCGCGCCCACCACCACGCGGGCCCGCCCCGAGCGCACGAGGTCCCACTGGTCGAAGCGCTCCCCCGCCGAGAGGCGCGAGTGCAGCATCGCCACCTCGTCGCCAAAGCGGCTGCGAAAGCGCCCCACGGTCTGCGCCGTGAGCGAGATCTCCGGCACCAGCACGAGGGCGCCGCGGCCCTCCTCGAGGGCGTGCTCGATGGCGGCGAGGTAGACCTCGGTCTTGCCGGAGCCGGTCACCCCGTCGATGAGGACCACGTCCCCGCGGGCGGCGGCGCGGGCTTCGTCCATGGCAAGAAGCGCGGCGCGCTGTCCGGCCGTGAGCCGCTCCGGCCGCGGCGCAGCGGCCGAGGAGAGCGTGGTGTCCTCGCCCCCTCGCAGCTCGCGACGGCGCGTGACCTCCACGACGCCGCGGCGCTCCAGGGCCGTGACGGCGCTCGCGGCGCCGGGGATGGTGGCCGAGAGCTCCGAGACGCGCTGCGGCCCCTCGCGCAGGGCCTCGATGACGGCGCGCTGGCGGCTCGCGGTGCGGGCGGGGACGTAGTCCGCTGCCGCCGGGGTGAGGGCGGCCCAGCGCGCGTCCACGGCGCCGGCCCGCTCGCAGACGAGCTCCCACGGGGCGTCGTCGGAGGGGCGCGTCACGCGCACCTTCTGGCCGGGCGCGAGGAAGGGGCGGACCGCCTCGCAGAGGGGGCAGGCGTACTCGCGCGACATCCAGGCGGCCACGCGCGCCGAGGCGTCGTCGAAGGCCGGCGGCGCCAGCACCTGCTCCACGGGCAGGATCCGGGCGGGGTCCACGCCCTCGGGCGGCGCGTCAGAGACCCCCGTCACGTAGCCCACGGCGAGCCGGTGCGAGAAGGTCACGAGGACCGTGGCGCCGGTTGCGACGGCCGGCGCGGGGCGGGGCCCGACGCGCGTCTCGCCGCCCTGCCCGGCGCCTGCCTCGGCACCCGACTCAACGCCCTGCTCGCCAGGCCCGTCCGGCACGACGTAGGTGAACGTGCCGTCTATCTGGCGCGTTGGTATGTCGAGCGCGACGCTCGCGTAGCGCATGGCCGAGGGCTCCTCTCGCGGCTCAGATTGCCGATGAACGATTGTAGCCGACGGGGCCCGACCCACGTCCCCACCACCTGCGATATCATCGACACGTGACCGTCGCGCGCGAAGGAGGACACGTGCTCAGGTTCGAGAGGTACGCCTGCCCCAGCACGCCGCGGGAGGCCTACGACCTCCTGCAGGAGAACCGGCTCGCCACCGTCGTGGGCGGCATGATGTGGCTGCGCCTCTCGGACCGCGTGGCACCGCTCGCCATAGACCTCTCGCGCTGCGGGCTGGACCGCATCGAGGACACGGGCGACGCGTGGCGCATCGGCGCCATGGTGACGCTCGGCCAGCTGGAGGCCCACGAGGGCTTCTCCGCCTCGACCTGCGGGGTTTTCGCCGAGGCGGTCCGCGACATCGTGGGGACGCAGTTTCGCAACCTCGCCACGGTGGGCGGCTCGGTCTACGCGCGCATGGGCTTCTCGGACGTGGTCACGGCGCTGCTCAGCCTGGACTCCCTGGTGGTGCTCGAGGGCGCGGGCGAGATGCCCCTCGCCCCCTTCGTGGAGCGCGGCGCCCGGCGCGACCTGCTCACCCACGTGATCGTGCGCAAGCACCGCTACCAGGCGGCCTTCGAGGCCGTGCGCAACGCCGCCACGGACTTCTCGGCCCTCAACGCGGCGGCTGCCTGCTGGCAGGGCTCCTGGCACGTGACCGTGGGCGCGCGCCCCAAGAAGGCCGCGTGCGTCACCGGCGGCGACCGCACGCCGCTCCGCCGCGACTTCGGCCCCTCCGAGCTCGACGCCGTGTGCCAGGTCGTCGGCGAGCTCGACTACGGCTCAGACCTGCGCGCGGACGCCGAGTGGCGCCGCCGGGTGGCGCCCGGGCTCGTCCGGCGCGCCGTCCTCGCCGCAGCCGCGAAGCCCCGCTCCTCCAAGGAGGTCGCCGCATGCTAGCCACCCTCACCCTCAACGGGAGGAGCCTCACCGAGGACGTCCGCCCGGACGCCACGCTCTTTGAGTTCTGCCGCACGCACGGCTGCAAGTCCGTCAAGTGCGCCTGCGAGACGAGCAACTGCGGGCTCTGCACCGTCCTTCTCGACGGGGAGCCCGTGCTCTCGTGCTCGGTCACGATGGCCCGCGCGGAAGGCCGCGCCGTCACCACGCTGGAGGGCGTGCGCGACGGACGGCGCGAGCTCCTGGCGCGCTGCCTCGCGGAGGAGGGCGCCGAGCAGTGCGGCCTCTGCGCGCCGGCGCTCGAGCTGGCGGTGCTCGCGCTCGGCGCCTCGCACCCGCGCGCGGACGACGAGGAGGTCCGCCGCTACCTCTCCGGCAACCTCTGCCGCTGCTCCGGCTACGCGAGCCAGATGCGCGCGATTCGTCGCTTCCTCGCCCGGCACGCCAACGGGGGCGAGCTGCCGCCGCGCGAGGTGCCGAGCGACCCCACCACCCAGTCCGGCGAGGCCCACGCGCAGATTGCGCGGCCCGTGGTCAAGAAGGACTCCGAGGCGCTGCTCGAAGGGCGGCCCGTCTACACGGCGGACCTCGTCCCCGAGGGCGCGCTCGTGGTGAGGCTCGTGCGCTCCCGCCACGCCAACGCCCTCGTCACCGGCGTCGACAAGAGCCGCGCGCTCGAGGTGCCGGGCGTGGTGGCCGTCTTCGGGCCGGACGACGTGCCGCACCACCGCTTCACGCTGGCCGGCCAGTCCTACCTGGAGTCGAGCCCCTACGACACCGTCCTTCTCGACCGGCACGTGCGCTACGTGGGCGACGAGGTGGCCATGGTGGTGGCCGAGACCGAGAGCGCGGCGGCCGCGGGCGTGCGCGCGGTCAAGGTGAGCTACGAGCAGCTGCCGGCCGTCCTCGACATGGAGGAGGCGCTCGACGGCCCCGTCGTGGTCCACGACGAGGAGGACTGGGCGTTTGGCAGCGACGCCACCGGGGACCCGAGCCGCAACCTCGTGGCGCACGGCGAGACCGTCCACGGCGACCTCGACGCCGCGTTTGCCGCCTCGGACGTGGTGATCGAGCGCACCTACCGCACGCAGGCGACGCAGCAGGCCATGATGGAGACGTTTCGCTCCTTCGCCTACACCGACGCCTTCGGCAGGCTCACGGTGGTGAGCTCCACGCAGGTCCCCTTCCACATCCGCCGCCAGGTGGCCACGGCGCTGGGCCTTCGCACGTCGGACGTGCGCGTGATCAAGCCGCGCGTGGGCGGGGGCTTCGGCGCCAAGCAGAGCGGCTGCAACGAGGCCTATGTCGCGTGGGCGGCGCTCGCCACGGGCCGGCCCTGCTCGTGCGTCTACACGCGCGAGGAGACCCTCTGCTGCGGCAACACGCGCCACGAGATGCTGCTCACCGTGCGGGCGGGCGCGAGGCGCGACGGCACGCTCACCGCAATCGACCTGCACGTGCTCTCCAATGCCGGCGCCTACGGCTACCACGCCACCACCACGGTCACGCTGGCCGGCGGCAAGACGCTGCCGATCTACAACCGCGCCGCGAGCCGCTTCTCCTACGACGTGGTCTACACCAACACCACGCCGGGCGGCGCCTTCCGCGGCTACGGCGCCACGCAGGGCTGCTTTGCCGTGGAGTCCGCCGTCAACGAGCTTGCCGACGAGCTGGGCATGGACCCGTGCGAGCTGCGCCTCAAGAACCTCGTGAAGCCCGGAGAGACCCTCTGGCAGCTGAACGAGGAGCCCCTGCGCAGCTGCCGGCTCGACGAGTGCCTCGGGCGCGCGATGGACATGATGGGCTGGCGGGACCGGCCGCTCAGCGAGGACCTGGGGGACCGCGTACGCGGCCTGGGCGTGGCGCTCACGATGCAGGGCTCCGGCATCGCCAACGTGGACATCGCCAACGTGGACATACGCCTGGAGGACGACGGCTTCTACGTGCTCTCCATCGGCGCCACGGACGTGGGCACCGGGGCTGACACCATCCTTGCGCAGATGGCGGCCGAGGCCCTGGGCTGCGACGTGGACCGCGTGGTCACCAAGGGCGTGGACACCGACACCTCCCCCTTCGACACCGGGGCCTACGCCTCGTCGGGCACCTACGTCACGGGCGGCGCCGTGGTGCGCGCGGCGGCCGACCTCGTGCGGCAGATCCGCGAGCAGGCGGCGCGCATGTGGGGCGCCGACGAGAGGGACGTGGCGTTCGACGGCGAGCGCGTGAGCGCCGTAGGCGCGGGCACGCCCGAGGCGCCCGAGCACCAGATGACGATTGCCGAGCTCGCCAACACCATGATCGGCGTCGGTCTCCAGCCGGGCATGCTCGAGGGCCACGGCTCAAACTCCCAGCCCACCTCGCCGCCGCCCTACATGGCCGGCATCGCCGAGGTGGAGGTGGACAAGGTCACGGGCAAGGTGCGCGTGACCGACTACGCGGCCGTGGTGGACTGCGGCACCGTGATCAACCCGGCGCTCGCGCGCGTGCAGGCCGAGGGCGGCCTCTCGCAGGGCATGGGCATGGCGCTCACCGAGGACGTGAGCCGCGACGAGCGCGGGTCCCTGCGCACGGGCAGCTTCATGACGTACAAGGTGCCCACCCGCATGGACGTGCCCGAGCCGCGCGTGGAGTTCATGCCCAGCTATGAGCCCACGGGGCCCTTCGGCGCCAAGTCCATCGGCGAGATCGTGATCAACACGCCGTCCCCGGCCATCATGAGCGCCGTCGCCCACGCGACGGGCCGCTACGTCCGCGACCTGCCCATCACGCCGAGCAAGGTGCTCCTGGGGACCTAGGGCGCGGAGGAGCGGGATACGGCCCGCCCGGCCGAGCCCCCACAGACCCGCACCATGGGCTCCGGCCCCACCGCCACGCGACGCGACGTGGCGGTGGGGCCGCGCTAGTATGGAAGGGTTACCGTTCTTCTCGGAGGCCGCATGTTCAAGCTCAGGAGGTACCTCGCGGGGCACTACGCGGAGTGCGTGCTCGCCCCCCTCTTCAAGGGGCTCGAGGCGCTGCTCCAGCTCCTCGTACCGCTGGTGATGGCACAGGTGATCGACGTGGGCATCGCCAGCCGCGACGCGGGCTACGTGCTCCGGCACGGCGCGCTGCTCGTGGTCATGGGCGTCTTTGCCTGGGCGATCTCCGTCACCGCGCAGTACTTCTGCTCGCGGCTGGCCGCGGCCTTCGGCACCGCCGTGCGAGACGACCTCTTCCGCCACGTGCTCGACCTCTCGCGCGAGGACGTTGAGCGCATCGGGCGCGCGAGCCTGGTCACGCGCATCACCAACGACACCCAGCAGGTGCAGGACGGCCTCAACATGTTCTTCCGCCTCATCCTGCGCTCCCCCTTCGTCACCTTCGGCACGGTGGTGGCGGCGTTTCTCGTCGACGGCGTCGAGGGCGCGGTGCTGCTCGTGGCGGTCATCGTCTCAGGCGCGATCGTCATGGGGTTCCTGCGGGTGACCACCGAGCGCTACCGCCAGATCCAGCGCGGGCTCGATGAGGTCCAGCTGCGCGTCTCCGAGAACCTCGAGGGCGTGCGCGTGCTGCGCGCCTTCCGCCGCGAGGACGCCGAGCGCGCGTCCTTCTCGCAGGCGGCAGACGCCGTGCGCGCGCGCCAGGTCTCCACCGGGGACCTCTCCGCGCTCGTGAACCCCCTCACCTACGTGGCCATCAACTGCGGCCTCATAGCCCTGCTGTGGGTGGGCGGCGACCAGGTGTACGCGGGCAGCCTCACCCAGGGCCAGCTCGTGGCCCTGGTGAGCTACGTGAGCCAGGCGCTCGTGGAGCTCCTCAAGCTCACCAACCTCATCATGCTGCTCTCCAAGGCCTCCGCCTGCGCCAGGCGCGTGAACGAGGTCTTTGACGCGCGGCCCTCCATGGCGGACGGCGCGCGCGAGGCGAGCCTCGCCCCCGGCGAGCCCGCCCTCGCCTTCGACGACGTGAGCTTCACCTACCCGGACGGCGCCGGCAGCGCGCTCGCGCACGTGAGCTTCTCGCTCATGCCCGGCGAGACCCTCGGCGTGATCGGCGGCACGGGCTCGGGCAAGTCCACGCTCGCGAGCCTGGCCCTGCGCTTCTACGACGTCTCGGAGGGGGCCGTGCGCGTGGGCGGCACCGACGTCCGCGTGCTCACGCGCTCGAGCCTGCGCCGCGCGGTCTCGCTCGTGGAGCACGGCGCCACGCTCTTCTCGGGCACCATCGCCTCCAACCTGCGCTGGGGCGGCCCGGACGCGAGCGAGCGGGACCTGCGCGCCGCGCTCGAGACCGCGCAGGCAGCGGGCGTGGCGGACGGCAAGGAGGGCGGCCTCGAGGCCGAGGTCGAGCAGTTCGGCCGCAACTTCTCCGGAGGCCAGCGCCAGCGCCTGGCCGTGGCGCGCACGCTCGCGCGCCGGCCGGGCGTGCTCGTGCTGGACGACGCCTCCTCCGCCCTGGACTTTGCGACCGACGCCGCCCTGCGCCGGGCCGTGCGCCGCGACTGCGCGGACGCGGCCGTGGTCATGATCTCCCAGCGCGTGACCGCCGTGCGCCACGCCGACAGGATCCTCGTGCTTGACGGCGGCCGGCAGGTGGGGCTGGGCACGCACGAGGAGCTGCTCCGCGACTGCCCGGTCTACCGGGAGATCTGCGAGTCGCAGCTGAGCGCAGAGGAGGCGGCGCGATGAGCGAGAGGCGCATTCGGGACGCGCGCGGGGACGCCGTGCGCGAGGGCGGCGCGGCGCAGGCAGACGCCACCCCCAAGGACGACACCGTCCGCCGCATCATGGGGCTCTTCTCGGCCGAGCGCGGAAGGCTCGCCGCCGCGGCCGTGCTCACGGTGGCCGTGGTGGTGGGGACGCTCTCGCTGCCCGTGCTCTCCGGCAACGCCGTGGACTGCGTGGTGGGCGCGGGCGAGGTGGACTTCTCGGCCCTGCACCGCACGCTCGCGCTCATCGCCGCCTCCCTGGCGCTCACGGCCGGCTGCCAGTGGGCGCTCACGGCGGTGACCAACCGGCTCGCCTACGGCGCCTCGCTCGAGATCCGCCGCCGCTGCTTCGACCACCTGCAGGAGCTCCCCCTCTCCTACCTGGACGCGCACGGCCACGGCGACCTGGCAAGCCGCATCGTCACCGACGCAGACCTGCTCACGAGCGGCCTCCTCATGGCGTTCCAGCAGCTCCCCGTGGGCGTGCTCACCATCGTGGTCACGCTCGCCTTCATGTTCGCGCTCAACCCCGCCATCGCCGCCGTGGTGGCGCTGCTCACGCCCGTCTCCATCTTCACGGCGCGCTTCATCGCCACGCGCAGCGCCCGGCACTTCTCGGGCCAGACGCGCCTGCGCGGCGAGCTCACCGCCTACGTGGAGGAGATGGTCGGCGGGCTCTCCGCGATTGAGACCTTCGAGGTCCAGGACGCCGTCCAGGAGAGCTTCTCCCAGACCAACTCCGCACTCGGGCAGGAGACCTTCAAGGCGGTGTTCTTCTCGTCCCTGGTGAACCCCACCACGCGCTTTGCCAACTCGCTCGTGTACGCGGCCGTGGGCGTGATCGGCGCCTTCGTGGCCATGTCCGGCGGCATCACCGTGGGCGGGGTCTCGGCCTTCCTCGGCTACGCCGACCAGTACGCCAAGCCGTTCAACGACATCTCCGGCGTGGCCACCGAGCTGCAGAGCTCTATCGCCTGCGCGCGGCGGCTCTTCGACCTCCTGGACGAGCCCGCCGAGCAGCCCGACGCGGCCGACGCGGCCGCGCTCGAGGCGCCCCGCGGCGAGGTGGAGCTCAGCCACGTGGCCTTTGGCTACGACCCGGAGCGCCCGGTCCTGCGCGACGTGGACCTCTCGGTGCGCCCGGGCACGCGCGTGGCGCTCGTGGGCGAGACGGGCTGCGGCAAGACCACCCTCATCAACCTGCTCATGCGCTTCTACGACGTGAGCGGCGGGTCCGTGCGCGTTGACGGGCGAGACGTGCGCGAGCTCACGCGCGAGAGCCTGCGCGCCGGCTGGGGCATGGTGCTGCAGGACACCTGGGTGCGCCGCGCCACCGTGCGCGAGAACGTGAGCCTCGGGCGGCCCGACGCCACCCTCGACGAGGTGCGCGCCGCCTGTCGGGAGGCCTACGCGGACGACTTCATCATGCGCCTGCCCCAGGGCTACGACACCCTGCTCGACGGCTCGGCCTCGCTCTCTGCGGGGCAGCGGCAGCTCCTGTGCATCGCGCGCGTGATGCTGGCGCGGCCGGCGATGCTCATCCTGGACGAGGCCACGAGCAACATCGACACGCGCACCGAGCTCCTGGTGCAGCGAGCCCTCGCGCGCCTCATGGAGGGGCGCACGAGCTTCGTGGTGGCGCACCGCCTCTCGACCGTGCGCGACGCCGACGTCATCTGCGTGGTGGCCGACGGGCGCATCGCCGAGCGCGGCACGCACGAGGAGCTGCTCGCCGCGGACGGGCGCTACCGGAGGATCTACGAGGCGCAGTTCGCGCCGACGGAGTAGGTCCCAGCCGGCACGCCTCCCAGCCCGCCGCGGATACCGCGGCCGCCGTGCGCACCGCCGCGGGCAGACCCTGCCGCGCTTCTCGCTAGAAGTTCGCGCCGTTCCAGCCGAAGTCGGACGTCCAGCCGTAGCGGATGTACAGGCGCGACGGGTCCACGCCCAGCTCGCGCGAGATCACGGGCGTGACCTCCTCGGTGAAGCGCTCCCACGCGGACGCGGGCACCTCGGAGCGCGCGAACACCCCCACCTCCACGTAGGCGCAGGGCTCGGAGTCGTCGCCCGCGAAGTACATGGGCACGGAGTCCTCGAAGAGGCACATGAGCCAGGCCTCGGACTTGCCGGGCACGGCCTCGATCGCCGTGCCGTAGGCGGACTTCAGGGCCTCGCGGGCCTCGGCGGGGACGGGCTTTGAGCAGTAGGTGTGCACGACGGGCATGGAAGCTCCTCTCAATCGAGCGCGTTGTGAAACGGGCGCCCCTGGCACAGGCGCGCCCGCCACGAGAAGCATAGCCGAGAAGCACGAGCCGGGACGGCAACCTGGGCTCGCGGCCCGCGCCGATGCAGCATCGACGCCCGGCGCATCGCCGGCCACGCCCGCGGCCGAAACGGCGCCGCCCGCCGACGCCCCGCATGCCCGCGCGTCATGGATACGCCCGACAAACCTGCGCTGACAGCTCCGTGCACGCCCGGATGAAGACGCCCGCGAGCGCCTCGGTGATACGCTGCCCAGCCACCTGCCAAGCCAAGACGATCGAAACCCATCGCAGCTCAGCAAACCCACCCATGAGGACGTCGAAGAGGCAGGCCCGTCGGACGGCCGGGCCACGTCGACGCATGGCGGCACGACGCCGGACGGCGGGACCACGTCACGAGAAGGGAGGTCATGCGGCACCCGTCAGGCAGACGCGCGGCGCGCCCGCGCACAACGAGAAGGAGGGACCATGGGGAAGGCGTTCATGAGGGGCGGGCCGCACGGCCCGACGGGCGGCATCGCGCGGAGGTGCCGCGAGCTTGCCAGGAGGCTCGGCTCGCGGGCGGCCACGGCGCTCGCCGCAGCAAGAGGGAGCCTCGCCGCGGCAGGCGGACGGGCGGCAACCGCGCTCTCCGCCCTCGTCGCAGGCTGCCTCGTCCTCGGGACGGCGCTGCCCACGACCGCCGTCGCATCGAGCTTCGAGCGCATCAACATCGTCTACGTCCCGGAGAGCGAGGTGGAGAGCCCTGAGTACTCCTGGTCGATCGACTTCGAGGGCTGGGACCTGGACGCGGCCGTGGGCTTCGAGCGCTCGGACGACATAGGCCAGTACCGCAAGGACCTCGCGGGCAACGGTGCCGGCAACACCGCGCTCAGGAACACGCCCGGCTGGGTCGCCCGAATCGACGCGTCCACGCCCGCGGACACGGTGTTCTCCCTGCGCGCGACCGGCGGGCACTACGGCAGCCAGGAGATCGACGCCATCATCACCCTCACGAGCTGGACCTACCTCGAGCCCGAGGACGGCTGGTACGGGCAGGGCACCTACTCGAGCGAGACCAGCTACTACCCGACCTTCCAGACCGGCGTCTTTCTCGCCGACGAGGACAGGACCGTGGCGGACGACGCCGAGGGCATCCAGAGCCTCAACTTCTACACCGTGGGCCTCACCGACATCGAGGTCGAGATCCAGTTCGTCGAGGCGGGGACCAACACCCCCGTCGAGATGCTCGGCCATCTCACCACCATCGACCTCGACGTCTGGCAGTCCTTCTCGTTCGGCGGCTCGGTGGTCGAGGGGCGCCTCTCCGAGGAGAACGAGGTCCTCTACATCAGCGACGACGGGACCACCGTCGAGAGCGGCAAGGTCTGGCTCGACCCCACCGACCCCGACGAGTACCGCGACGGCATGGTCGAGGCGTACTTTGACACCACGGGCGAGAACCGCGGCGTGCCCCTCAAGTTCTACTTCGGGACGTCGTGGGGCGTCAACGAGACGGGCCGCACCTCGGAATCCGTCTTCTACCTCAACACCGAGTACCTCACGCTGCCGTCCTCCACCACCGACGACGGGACCGAGGCCACCAAGAGCGCCGACAAGACCGGCGACGACCGCATCGCGGTGGGCGACGAGGTGGCCTACGAGATCGCCTACACCGCGCACGAGCAGGGCGCGAACTGCCGCTGGGGCTACCACTACACGAGCCTTGAGATCGTGGACGAGCTGCCCGCCGAGATGAGCTACGTCGAGGGCTCCGGGCGCCTGCTCGACGCGTCGGGCGCCGACGTCACCGAGGCGGCCGGGCAGGTCGTGTGCGAGGGAGGGACCGTGCGCTTCGTCTTTGACGAGGCCTTCCTCCAGGAGATGCCCATGGAGGGCGAGCAGTACGTCTTCGCCTTCAGCGCGCGGCTCGACCAGTACCCCGCAAGCGGCGAGCTCTACGTGACCAACGGGGGCTACGCCCTGGTCAACGGGACGGACGAGAACCGCACCAACGAGGTCGTGACCAACCTGGCCGTGCCCTCCGTGACCATCGAGAAGACCGTCGACGCGTTCGAGGGCTACGTGGGCGGCGCGGACGACGAGACGGGCGACGGCGCCGCTGACGGCCACGACGGCGCCTTCGAGTACGTGGTGCGCGTGGCCAACGAGCAGGCGGGAACCGTGGCGGACAACGTCGTGGTCGCCGACGACTCCCTGCCCGAGGGGATGACCCTGGCCACGGACGCCGACGGCAACCCCGCAATCTCCCTGCGCGAGAACGGCGAGTCCGTGGAGATGGCCTGGTCCGACGGGGGCGCGACGGGTACGCTCGCCGCCATCGACGCCACCGGCGAGACGCCCAGCTGGGCCCTCGACTGCTCGGGCGACGGCTGGACCCTCTCGATAGACCGTCTCGCCCATGACCGTACGGTCGAGGTCGTCTATCGCGTGGTGCCGGACGAGTCCGTCTCCGGGTGGGAGATCGAGAACGTGGCCCAGGCCACGGCCGAGAACTGCCCGACCGTCGAGGACACCGCCGTCACATGGGTGAACCAGCCGCACCTCGTGGTCGAGAAGACCGCCTCCGAGGAGAGCCTCACCGAGGGCGACGAGGTCACCTACACCGTGCGGGTGACCAACACGACGGCGGGGACCCTCGCCAGGTCGGTCATGGTCTCCGACCTGGCAGACGCCGAGGGCGTCGAGCTCCTGCGCGACACGATCCGCGTCTTTGACTCCGCGGGCGAGGACGTGACCGAGAGCTGTGAGATCGAGTACGACGAGAACGGCGCGGGCTTCATCGTGCGGACCGGCAGGGACCTCGTGAGCGGCACGGGCGAGCGCCCGGTCTGGGCCGCGAGCGCGCTCGGCGCCGCGGAGGGCGAGAACCCGCTCGGCGTCGAGCCGGAGAGCCCCCGCGAGGACAGCGAGGGCTGCGAGACCGAGCTTGTGGTCGAGTACCGGCTGATGGTCGTCGACGCCGCGCTCGCGGGCGAGACCCTCACGAACGTGGCCACCGCCGAGGCCGCGGAGCCCAACACGACCACGACGGACGAGAGCACCATCATCGTGACCGACCGGCCCGGCGTGACCACGATCGAGAAGACGGCCTCCGTCACCGAGGCGACCGTCGGCGACGAGATCGCCTACACGGTGGTGGCCGTGGCGGGCGGCGACCTCGCGGGCGTGGTCGTGAGCGACGCCGGGCTGCCCGAGTGCGTGCGCATCGACCCGGAGAGCATCGTCGTCACCGTGAACGGCGAGCCGGTCGAGGCCGAGCCGGCGTCCGACGGCACCGGCTTCTCGCTCTCCATCGGCGAGGTAGAGACGGCCGACGTCATACGGCTCACCTACACGGCAACCGTGCTCGACGCGGAGAGCCTCCCCGAGAGCGCGACCAACGTCGCGGCGCTCGCGAGCCCCGACCTCGACGAGCCGGTGTCGGACGACGCCGTGGTCGACCTCGTGGACCTCGCCGATGAGCCCGCGGCGCCCCTCACGGCGGACGAGCCCGCGGCGACCCTCACCAAGGAGGCCCTGGCGGACGAGGTCGGCGTGGGCGAGACCGTCTCCTACGTGGTGACCGCCGTCGCGGGGAGCGACCTCACCGAGGTCGTGCTCACGGACTCCGGCCTGCCCGAGGGCGCCGTCATCGACGAGGCCAGCCTCGCGGTGAGCGTCAACGGCGAGACGAGCGACCGCCTCGTGGCGGGCCTCGACGGGACCGGGCTCGTGCTCGGGGTCGGCGAGCTCGCTGAGGGCGACGTCCTCACGCTCGCGTACGACGTCACGGTCACGGACGAGGCGCTCGCGGGCGAGACGCTCGTGAACACGGCGGCGCTTGCGGCGGCCGAGCTCGACGAGCCGCTCGAGGTCTCGGTCGCGGTGCTGGTCAGCGCCGCCGAGGCCGAAGAGACCGAGGAGGTCGTTGAGGCCGGGAGCGTCACCACGACCGGCGGGAGCGGCGCCTCCGGCAGCAGCTCCGACGGCTCCAAGCTGCCGAGCACCGGCGAGTCCGACCCGACCGCCCTGCTCGCCGTCCTCGGCGGCGGCGCGGCCGTGGTGGCCGTCGCGCTGAAGGTGAGGAGGCTCATCGCCTAGCGCACGACCCGCGGCAGGACATTCCGCAGTCAGCGGCACGGGGGCCGGGCCGTTCCCAGAGAACGCCCCGGCCCCGCGTGTGGACGCCGACGGAGCCTCCGCCCTACTCCCCCTCGTCCTCCGGGAGGTCCCTGGCAATGCGTCCGCGCCTGTTCGGGTCCACGCCCGCGCAGCCAAGCGCGTAGGCGATCCCGGCGAGGCTGAAGACGAAGGGCGCCACCATGGTCACCACGACCACGATCATGGTGGGGACGAGGAACGCCCCCGGGGCGGAGGGCACCAGGGCCGGCACGACGGCGAGCAGCACGATCGCGAGCACGAGGCCGGCCACCACGCGGCAGACCGTCCGCGTGCCGCGGCGCAGGAGGGTGCGCCGGAACCGGACGAGCAGCAGGCCCAGCAGCACACCGATGGCAAAGAGCAAAAGCGGCGAGGAGAGCACCATGGCCGCCTGCACGGCGGTCAGCTCCGTCGCCTCGAGCACGACGTCCGCGTCGGCCAGGTTGTACCAGGCGAGAAACGCGCCGCAGGCCGCGCCCACGACCAACCAGGCGATGAGGTTTCCCAGGAACGTCGACTTCTTCACAAGCGCCTCCTCCACAAGGGGTCAAGGTCAACGGCGGCCGGGTCATCCCCGGGGGCGTCCAGGGGGAGCCGCGACGAACGGAGAATCGCGGGGACCGGCAGGGCGCCAACGAGACCCGGCAGGGCCGCGGGCATCCATAAGGACCCCCGCGGGAATCCGCAGAATGTGGGTATCCGCGAAGGGCTGGGTATCCGCCGGGGGTCGGGGGTATCCTGTCCTGCGTGGACCGAGGGTCCAGTATACCCGAGACCAACACCCGCAACCGAGGGAGCAAGCATGGCGGACGCCGAGACCATCCCCAACATCACCGCAGCTCAGAGCCCTGGGAAGCAGAACGGGAAGGACCCGGAGAAGCCCGCGCGCCAGCCCCGCGGCCCCAAGGGCCCCGCGCGCAGGCGCCTCTACACCCTCGGCGAGGAGATCGCCAACTCGGTGAGCCACGGCGTGGGCGTGCTGCTCTCCATAGCCGCGCTCGTGCTCCTCATCGTGACGGCGGTGCGCCACGGGGGCGGGGTGCGCCTCGCGGCGGCCCTCATCATGGGCGTCTCCCTCATCCTCGAGTACCTCTTCTCCACGCTCTACCACGCCCTCGCGCCCGAGCGCGCCAAGGCGGTCTTCCGCGTGCTCGACCACTGCGGCATCTATCTGCTCATCGCCGGGAGCTACGCGCCCTTCTCGCTGGTGGCGCTCGCCGACCGCGGCGGGGTCGCCCTCTGCGTCGCCGTATGGGTCGTGGCCGTGGTGGGCATCATAGCCGAGTGCCTCCTGCGCGAGCGCCAGCCGGCGTGGCTCACCGCGCTCATCTACGTCCTCATGGGCTGGCTCGTGGTCTTCCACATCGGCGACCTCTGGGAGCTCCTGAACCCGGCGGCCTTCTGGCTGCTGCTCGCCGGCGGCATCAGCTACACGGTGGGCGCGGTCCTCTACGCCATCAAGAAGGTTCGCTACCTGCACTTCGTCTTCCACCTCTTCGTGCTGGCGGGCAGCGTCTGCATCACGCTCTCGGCCCTCCTCTTCGTGGTGTAGCCGGCGAGAGGAGCGGTGGGGTAGCGGGCGAGTAGCGTGCTGTGCCCCGCGGCCGCCGGGAGCCCCGTCGCGCCGCAGCACCCCAGGCCGCCTCAAGCCGCCACGCGCCGCGCAGCACCCCGTAGCCCCGCGGCGCACCACCCGCCCCCCGCCTCCCCCACCCCCGCTCTCGAGTAAGATGGTCCCGGAACAGACCCGCCGGCCCCGCCGGCTATCCGCGACCAGGGAGGACGCATGGTGGACGAGCAGTTCAAGCAGCAGGTAGACGCCTACGTTGACGAGGTCTGGGAGGACGTCGTGGCCGACATCGCCCGCCTCGTGCGCCACGAGTCCGTCGAGGACCTCTCCGCGGCCGAGCCCGGCAAGCCCTGGGGCCCCGCCTCCAACGCCGCGCTCGTCGAGGCCGAGCAGATGGCCGCCCGCCTAGGCCTGGACGTGACGGACGTCGACGGCTACCTGGGCTTCGCCGACGTCCCCGGCGCCTCCGGGCCGGACCGCTACCTCGCCACGATCGCCCACACGGACATCGTGCCGCTCGGCCTCGGCTGGACCTTCCCGCCCCTCGAGGTCACGCGCAGGGACGGATGGCTCGTCGGCCGCGGCGTCCAGGACGACAAGGGCCCCTTCGTGCTCTCGCTCTACGCCGCCCACTTCTTTGCCCGCCGCGCGGCCGCCGGCAAGCCCCTCCCCTACACGCTGCGCTGCATCATCGGCAACAACGAGGAGACGGGCATGGGGGACGTACCCTACTACCTCGAGCGCTACCCCGAGCCGCTCTTCTGCTTCTCCCCGGACGCCAACTTCCCGCT